>CAUDDP010000001.1 GCA_958448395.1 uncultured Oscillospiraceae bacterium
GCTCGTTTGGCAAGTGGCTAAGTTAATGACATTGGACAAGCTGTCCCCCTTGCAGAGAAAACGAGTTGGATCAGATAACGGATTGAGAAATAAGCCACCGCTGTCCGCCCTCTAAAATAACAAAACAATATAGAATGTAGAAATTTAGAGTGATTTGGTTGTAAATTTGGACACAGCAACAGGGCGGACAGCGGACACAGGCAGAGAGCGAAGCGATTCTGCCGGCACAGTTTGTGATTGGCAGCGGTAGAATGCATTCTCGTCGAACTCACATTATTCTATATTGCTTAATGTAATCGGCAAACAATAATTCCTATCTCCATATATTGAAATGTTTCTTTTATCATTTCAGACACACGATCCCATTGCAGCCCATCCAACCCACATCCAAGCAAAGGCATTGCCAACTTTGTGACCCCTTCTTTTTGGCAGTCTGTTTTCAGCAAATACAATGCACCCTGCATCGTATCATAGGTTGGTTTCTGAAATAGAAAATAAATCACATACCTTTTCTGTATATACCATGCTGTATTCCTCACTAACTATTTTTCTGCAAATCAAATCTTCCCTCTTCATTGTGAATCTTACTCCAGAAATACCGCAGCATCCAACCATCAAAATCCGTAATCTCCATCGAAGAGCCTGCCATCATCAAAGATGTTCCGTTTCCTGGGAATCCTCCTGGCGGGAATCCATCTGCCTCTCCTTCTCCACCATAGAAGTCTGTCATACCAAAACCATGTCCTAACTCATGTTCTAATACATGCAGCCCGGTACCGGAAAGCATATTCAGATAAGCATCATCCGAAAGCCGCTGTCCCCAGTCGCCACCGCAGCCACCAATAGACGGGAAGCCCTGTGTTGCCCAAAGATACATATCAAACCGCTCCCCCGGATAAATGTAATCCGTCTCCATGAAGTGATCTGCTCTAGAATTTTCAATGGGGGCACTTGGCAGTTTGTCCGGAATCGTCTCTACACCATTAGAAGTATCCCCACTGCTATCATAATCACTGATCAAATTGTCATATACCACTTCATCCGGCTGCAAATCCAACAGGCAATTCCGATCCAAAACTGCCCACCCAACAACCTTTACCGTTACATGATCATATGGCCAGTCTTCGTAATCCTTCAGCCAGTCTGTCCAAGCATTGATACTCTCTTCCACCAGTGCTTCAAACTGCTTCCGCTGTTCCAATGTGACAGTCTTATAGGACTGCCAGCGAATTACATAATGCAGTTCTCCATTCCCTGCAATAATCTGATCAAAAATCGTATTCCGCCGTGCAGTAGACTGTTCTTTTTCCACCCGATTCTGCCAGATCCAGTCTGCTGCATATTGATAGCTTTCTGGCATATCTGCAATCGTCAGTACCTTCTGTGGTATCTCCGTTGTAATGGTTGTAGTGGTCGTTGTCTGCAAATCTGAAACAGTTGTGGTCGTTGCTTCTGTCGTCACATCTGGTATCACAGTCGGAAAAATCGTATTCTCCGGCAAAGTCACTTCTGTTGTCGGCAAACTCATCTGTCGTTGTAATAAGAAAGCTTGCAAAGCAGAAATATCATTGGCATCTGCCGCTCCATTCCCATTTACATCCGTCAGTGCTGCGGCACAAAAATCCGTATCGCTGCCTTCCAGTACAACACGCTTTGCTAACATCAAATCAACTACATTGATGATGCCATCCCGATTGATATCACCAGCTTGCAGCCATGTCACGGGTTCTAAGGTATAAACCCCAAAATCTATGCCATTTTGTTGCAAACGAATGCGGTTTTTCCCCTCGTCTGTACAGGTCAGATGCTGCTGAACCCCCGCCTGCTCCAAGTCCAGCTGCAAGCTGTCGTTCACAACTGTCAAATAATATTCCCCTTGACTGAGTGAAGATTTTATTGTATATTGCCCTGTACCGGTATCTGTAAAGTACCAGATATTATAGGCTGCAACACCATTCGCTGCATACGGCAAAACCTGTGTGCCACTTTCTGCTGCTCCGTTGGCAACAGTAAGATACTTCCCTGCCTCATCTCGTAGTTGATACCCAATCCAAGTATCAATTTGAGCGGAAGATACAGCTTCTGACATGTCCGCTGCAATGACCTGCGGCATAGAAACCACGCCCATGACGGATGCCAGCAAAACCGCTTTTATGGATCGACACTTCTTCATATTGAAACTCCTTTTCGCTTTTCAGGTAAAATGATTACAAAATGAGTATAGCATATTCTACAATTTTTTTCAACCATTTTTGAAATATTTTCAACTTTTCTGTTTTATCTACTCTTTTCAATATTCTTATTACATTTTTATTTTTGATTTAAATACATACTATTTGTTCCAAAACATCCGAAACGCAGTTGGCAAGGTAATTTCTGTTTCCAATTCCTGTGTCGTTTTCCAAACGAACCGCTCCGGCATGGCTTCACATTCCAAATACACCCCAAACATATGCCACTCAATATGGGTAAAAATATGCGTTTTCTGCACAGTCTTTTCAATGGCAACCGGCTTGCAGCCCCATACTGCTGCCTGCTGAATCGCTTCCGCCTCTGTTAGGCTTCCAAGCTGATTCGGAAACTCCCATAACCCTGCCAGCAAACCTTCCTCCGGTCTCTGACAAACAGCATAACAGTCCCCACAATGCAGAATCCAGACAGTACGCTGTTCCTGCCGTCTTGCCTTTTTCTTCTTCCGCACTGGCAGCATTGCCTGTGACTGCTGTGCATAACTTCTGCAAAATGCAGAAAGCGGACAACAATCGCAATGTGGTGCACCGTTTGGAATGCAAATCAAGGCACCCAATTCCATCAGTGCCTGTGTCAGTGTTCCGCAGTTTCCAGCTGCATAACATTCCCGTAATGCGGCTGTTACTGCCTTTTTTACATCATTTCGGTCAATCTCATAAAACGCATCCTGCAATCGCATGACTACCCGCAAAACATTACCATCTACTGCCGGTGTAGGCTGCTCATAGCAAATCGAACAAATAGCACCGGCTGTATAGGCACCAATACCAGACAGCGACAGCACATCCTCATAACGTTCCGGAAATACACCGTTATACTGCTGTACAATCTCCTGTGCTGCCCGCTGCAAGTTTCTGGCTCTGGTATAATAACCCAACCCTTCCCAGCACTTCCGCACCTGCTCCGGGTCCGCCGCTGCCAACGCCTGTATCGTTGGAAATGCAGATAGAAACCGTTGATAATACCCTTTGACTGCCTCCACTCTGGTTTGTTGCAGCATGATTTCAGAAATCCAAACATGATAGGGTTCCCGATCCTTCCGCCACGGCAAATCTCTTGCATGTATTTGATACCATTCCAAAAGCGACGTCACCACCTGCGGTAAAACCTGTTGCTGTGCCTGCCGAACCTGCCGCATACGAGCAATCAATTTTTCATAAACCGGCAGCATTTGTGGCTCTTTACAAAGCGTTGCCAATTCGGAAACCGGTTTCCAACACACTGCACTATTCTCATCCGGCTTAATATGCAGTGGCTGTTTCGGGTCAGCCAGCAAACCAAATGAAACACAGTAATGAGAATGGGCTGCAACTGGTACACCGTGCTTCTCATGTGCCTTGACCGGCAGTACATCTAATGATAAAATGGCACTGCAAAGCGGCTGCACCTGCTGCAAACCAGTTTCCTCCTGTGCCTCTCGTATGGCAACCGCTAAGAAATCACTTTCCCCATCAGCATGGCCGCCTGTCCACGAAAACGATTGATAAATATTGTGATATACCAATAAAACCTGCGTCATTGTTTCATCTAAAATCATACCAGAACAGCAAAAATGTCCGCCGCTTGGAGAAGTCCGTTCCAACGTTGCCCTGCCGTATTGCATCGCAGCTTGTAACATTTCTGTTTTATCCGCCTCCTCCTGCGGTGTTTGCGGCACATAGCATTCTAATTGCGTTATCCAATCCATAATACACTCCTCCTATAAAAGCATGGTCATTTCCAGAACGGCAGCCAGCCACTGTTCTGTACAAAGACAATGGCTGCCCATATCGTTTCCCCTATCAATAAAAAGAAACCTGTCCAAAACAGCACCTGATTGGCAGCACCGTCCGCAGAACAAAGCCGAAAACAAATTTTTCCTGCATCAAACGGAAACAACAGCTGTACCTTTTTTCGATTCCACAAATCCAGAAAAATATGTGTCACCATTCCACAAACAAAATACCAGACTGCCTGTGGCAGCATAATAAAAACGGCTGTGCCAAGCATAGCAACCCCTGCAAACGAATGGGTAAAGCTTCGATGCGGTTGATGTTCGCCATAGAGACAAAGAGCCAAAAAAATTGCTAATCCTGCCAAACTACGCAGCAAGCCATTTTTTTGCTGTATCATTTTCCAGATACCGGTCTGAAAAAAGAAGTCCAGTCCTGCAACTACTAAAACTGCCGCTGCAAGTAAAAGAAAAAGTCGCTGAAAGCCTTTATGACTGCCAGATGTGCTGACGTCAACATCGCTCACACAAGCCCCTACTGCACCCACTCCAAGGCAAAGCAAGAAGGATTTCCAGTCTGTCGGATGCATGAGTAGTACCGTAACCGCCGTTCCAAATGTAAAATGTGTTTTTCCTGTCAAAATATGTGTCCTTTCTGAAAAATAAAAAGCCCCATATGCCTATCATAATGCATACGGGGCAATTCCATTCCTAACTTACAACTTTGCAAATGCCTGCTGAATATCCATCAAAATATCATTGACATTTTCCAATCCCACGGATAAGCGTACCAAACCGCCATCTACCCCTGCTGCCTTCAGTTGTTCATCTGTCAGCTGCCGATGGGTTGTCGAAGCCGGTGTCAAAACACAAGTACGAATATCTGCCACATGCACTTCCTTGCAGGCAAGCTCCAGTGAATCCATAAACTTTTCAGCTGCTGGTCTGCCACCCTTTATAATAAAGGAGATTACACCGCTGACACCATTTGGCAGGTACTTTTGAGCCAGTTCATAATCTTCATCACACTTCAGTCCCGGATATTTTACTGACTCCACATGTTCTGAATGTTGCAATGCAGTAGCAACTTCCATTGCATTTTCACAGTACTGCCGCATCCGCATCGGCAAGGTTTCCAGACCAAGATTCAACAGAAATGCAGAATGTGCTGCCGGATAACAACCGAAGTCCCGCATCAGCTGCATTCTTGCCTTGATGATATATGCCATATTACCAAACGCTTCTGTATAGACAACGCCATGATAACTCTCATCCGGCTCTGTAAAGTCCGGAAATTTCCCACTGGCAGCCCAGTCAAATTTGCCACTGTCTACAATCACACCGCCGCACTGCAAAGCATGACCATCCATATACTTTGTAGTAGAATGTATTACAATATCTGCTCCAAAATCAAACGGTTTACAAAGCAGTGGGGTGGCAAATGTATTGTCCACAATCAGCGGAATCTGATTTCGATGTGCAACCGCTGCAAATCGTTCTATATCAAAAATTTTCAGAGTGGGATTGGCAATGGTTTCCCCGAAAACCAAACGGGTATTGGACTGAATGGCAGCCTGAATTTCTGCATCTGTTGCATCCGGCTGTACAGATGTACAGGAAATACCAAGTTTTTTAAGACTAAACGCCAACAGATTCAGTGTGCCGCCGTAAATAGCAGAAACAGAAACCAGATGGTCTCCTGCTTTACAGAGATTCAAAATCGAAAGCAAAGAGGCAGCCTGTCCGCTGGAAGTCAGCATCGCACCGACACCACCCTCCAGTGCAGCGATCTTCTTTTCTACCGCATCACAGGTTGGATTCGCAAAACGAGAATACATTGGTTCTGTCGGCATATCAAACAACGCTGCAATATGTTCTGAGGAATCAAATCGATAGGTTGTGCTCTGCACAATTGGCATCACACCCGGTCCGCCGTTTTCCGGTGTATAACCAGCATGCAGACATTTCGTTTCTATTGCTGCATTTTCTTTTAATGGTTTCATCGTGTATATTCGCTCCTTTGATACGATTTATTTTTTATGATTATAGCATAAATCTACAAAAAAGTCAACTTGCTTTTCCGATGATCATGCAAATCCATTTTTGCATTTTTCCTCACGGATAACGATCTCATCTCCGCCGGCTATTCCTCCCATGCTTCATCATAATAATCTTCTGCATCTTCATATCCATCAAAGTCTTCTCGGTTGTCTTCATAAAAATCTTCCGCATCTTCATAATCATAAACATAATAAGGATTCTTTTCATGTTTATGAGAATTCGTATACTTTTTTGCGTTTGTATATTTTACTATACCATCATTTTCCTGCGGTTTCCTTGTCGTGGTGTGGATGACAGGAGAATCTGAGTAGTGCGAATAATTCGTTGTATCATATTGATTCGATTCCACGAAAAAGTAAATGACAAAAATCGCTATCAAGATGAGAAGCAACAGCCAACCACCATGAAAGTTACTATGGTTTCCCTTTTCCGACTGCTGATTTGCATGCATATCCATAAGAAAATCGCCTGCATCCGATTTTCCATTTTTATTCCAATCATTCATTTTGATTTTTTCTCCCCGTCGTCCTCTGCGAGATCCCATTTCACGCTTTCGATTGCTTGCCTTCCAACCATCGCCAAGGTTTCTTCTGCCAAACCTCTCCGGCATAGGCAATGCCAACCCGTTCCGCTGTCTGCAACGCTGGGCGGTATCCATCATCTGCAACCCAAAGGGTCGGACACGTCAAAAAACTATTCCCATTCCACCGCTTATCTATCTGCAAAAACTTCGTCAGCTTTCCAGGTCCGTCATGCACTGTACCAGCTCGAAATAAGACACCCTGTGGTTGTTCCAACTCTCCAGTAATCACATTCATCAGCCAATGCACCCCATAACAAAGGTACACATACATCAAACCGCTCTCCCGATAAAGCAACTCCGCTCTCGGTGTTCTGCCCTTATGGGCATGACAGGCTTCATCTTCTTCCCCACGATATGCCTCTGTCTCTGCAATGCGTTCTTGTAAAACTGTACCGTCCGGCAGCTGCCGAATCAGAAGCTTCCCCACCAAATCCGGTGCAACTTCCAGACAATCCCGATGAAAAAAATCTGCTCCCAGTCGCTTCATCCTATCTACTCCTTTACTCCTTTTCCATTGGATTTTGCTTTGGCGTAACATACAGGGTCTTTTGATTCGTAAAGATCACCATGCCCGGCTTTGCTCCCACCGGTTTTTTGACATACTTCACCAGACAATAATCTACAGGAACCTGTGCAGACTGCTGTGCTTTACTGTGCCATGCAGCAAGCTGTGCTGCCTCTAAAATAGTCTGTTCTGACGGCATGGTTCCGTTTGCTGCAATAATCACATGCGAACCCGGAATATTCTGCGTGTGCAGCCAAACATCTGTCTTTGCAGCCGTTTTCAACGTCAGACGGTCATTCTGCAAGTTGTTCCTGCCGACAAAAATCTGTGTGCCATCAGAAGCGGTAAAGGCAAGCGGCTGCTGTAACTTGACCGGTCGGCGGTTGCGACTGGTGCGGCGTAAATAGCCCTGTTCGATCAATTCCTGCCGAAGCTGTTCCATATCCATTTCTGTTTCTGCACGGGTCAACGCATCCAATACGCTTTCCAGATATTGCAGCTCTGCTTTCCCCTTTTCAATTTGCTCCGTCAGCATCGTTTCTGCGGTACAGGCTTTCTTATACTGCTGATAATATCGCTGGGCATTCTGCGGCGGTGTCAGCCGTACATCCAACGGAATCGAAACGATTGGACAATCCGGCTCATAGAAATCTTCCAAATTTGCCATAGTATCCCCTTTTTTCAAGCGGTACAGATTTGCGGAAAGTAGATCTGCTTTCCGGCGAAACAATTCTTTTTCTGCACATTGTTCCAATTCTTCCGTCTGTGCAGCCATTCTTCTCTGAATCCGCTCTGTTGCATGCAGCAATAAATGAAACAAATCATTGGCTCGCTGCCGCACACGGGCATATCGGTCACGCTCTGCATAAAAATAATCCAGCACGGCACAAGCCGATGACATTGTCTTGGTATACAACAGCGTACCAAACTGGTGAAGAGGGAGAAATGAGAAATCCTTGAGCTGTCCCTCTTTGGTTGCTGCAATCGTAAAAATGCAATCCTGCTGCAACAACCGTTCCTTTGTCTTTTGAATGATGTAAAGCAGCCGTTCCATCTGTTCTTCTGTTAGCGTCTCTGCACGGCATTCCTCGCCTCGTCCAGCATAAAATGCCCACTCCCGCACCAGAACCGGCGAAACACCCTCCAGTGTTTGCAGCAGCACTTTGTGCAATGCACCACTTTTTTCTGCAATTGCTGCTTGCAGAACCTCTCGTTCCACTGTCAAGAAGTTCAGACGTGGTTCTGCCGGCGGCAGGGCATAGGCAATCCCCGGCAACACCAATCGTTTCCGGGACATCTCAGCATCCACTCGCTTGATGCTGTCAATGACCTTTCCATTCTCATCAATGAGAATTAAATTGGAGTATTTCCCCATAATTTCACAGGCAAGTGTTAACTGTACAATATCGCCCAACGTGTTCACACAGGAAAAATCAAAATACAGTACCCGTTCCAGACCGTCCTGCCGGATGGCAAGCAACTTTCCATTTCCAAGCCGCTTTCGCAACAACATACAGAACATCGGCGGTGCTGCCGGATTGTCAATGTTCTGCTGTGTCAGATGCACACGGGCACGATCCGCAGAAGCGGAAATGAAAACCTTATGACTGCCTTCCAGATTGCGTAGAGAAATCAAAATTTCCTCTCTTGTCGGCTGATGAATTTTCTCGATTCTTGCACCAATCAGTCCGGACAACTCCTGTCGCACTGCATATAAAAATGCTCCGTCTAATGCCATACCTGTACTCCCCTCTGTTTTTCTTTCCGAATTATGCCTTCACAGCATAAAATCCAACCTGCAAATACGAATGCCAGAACACTTCTGCACAGGAAAAACCGCTTTCCTTCAGCTGTTTGCACTGCTCCTTTACCGTAATGGGAAAAAATTCTGTTCCATATCGCTGGGAATGTGATTTCACGGCTTCTTCTGTTCTGCCATGTGTCAAACCATAGTACTCCAATCGTTTCAGCAATAACTGCTTACCAGTTTCACTATCTGGTGCAGTGTTTTCAAATGTCACGAACAAACCGCCGGGTTTTAATGCCTGAAAGCAACGCTGCAATGCCTGCTTTCGCTGTACCGGCTGAAAATAATGATGGGACTGAATGGCTGTTACCAAATCAAATTTCTCTGAAAAAGGTAAATCCTGTGATCCAATCTGAAAAAACTGACACATTGTTTTATTTGCAGCCAGTTTCTCTTTTGCAGTTTGCAACATACTTTCAGAGGGATCGCACAAAACGGCTTCTTGAATTGTAATTTGTTGCAACGCCTTTTCTACAAATGTACCGCTGCCACAGCCTGTATCCAACAGGCGAATTGGCTGATCTCCAAAATAAACTGATGCCAGTTCTAAAATCTGTTCATGCATGATGTCGTAAAAAGGAATTACACTTCTCACATTTCCATCATAATCATTGACAGAAAATGGGGTTGTATTGTTCATAAAATTTCTCCTTTCCTAGCATAACCCTTCATTCTTTTTGATATTGCAGCAATTCAAAGGCAATCTCTGTCTCTAATGTTTCCAACCCTGCCAATCGTGCTTGCTCCTTCTGTCCAGTCTTATAATAATACGGCGTCATTGCAAATAAATTCTGTATTGTCGTCTGATTCGGCAATGTAATGACTGATTCTACTGTCCGCTTTCCAACAAAGGAGAAGCCCTCCAGTTCATATGGTTTCACCACGTTTTCATAGGGCGTATCATAAATCGCCTGTTTCAGCCCCATTAAATGCCTTGCCGCTGGAATACCCAGAATCATCACACCGTCCTGCTTCAATACCCGATGAAATTCCGTTCCGGCATAAGGTGCAAACAGGGAAATTACACCATCACAGCAATGGTCAGACACAGGCAGATGAAACACACTGCCCACCGCAAAGGAAGCCGCTTTACAGTGCTTTGCAGCCATATCCACTGCATATTTGGAAATATCCATCCCATAGACCTGTACCGCCTTTCCGGCAGCCTGCAAGGCTTCTGTAACAGCCGTTGTATAATATCCATCCCCACAGCCGGCATCCAGTAAAATGCCACGCTGCGGCATTGTCTGCACAATCATTTCACAAAGCATCTGTTGAAATGGTGCATAATAGCCTGCCTGCAAAAAGTCTCGTCTTGCCCGTACCATCCGTAAATTATCACCCGGCTGTCTGGTACGTTTCTGCTGCACAGGAAGCAGATTCACATAGCCACTTTTGGCAGCATCGAAACAGTGCCCATTCAGGCAGTGAATCCCCTTTTCCTGCTTCTGCACAGAGGCTGCACAAATGGGACAACGCCAAATACTCATGCCTCTTCTCCCTCCATTGCATAACAAACCGGATCACCATATGGATCACAAATAATTTCCAAATCCGGCAGGCAGGCTTGCAGTTGTTCTGTCAAAATCTGTGCGGCAATCTGTTCTGTGTGATAATGTCCACAATCGAATAGAGCGATATCCAGATTTTTTGCAGCATACCAGCGGTCGTGCTTGACATCGCCGGTAATCATTGCATCACATCCCATTGCTGCCGCATCCTCCAGCATGGAGGAACAGGCACCACAGCCCACATAAATCTTTTGAATGGGATGGTGTGCTGATGTATAACGAACAACGGTACAACCCAGTGTTTTTCGCAAAGTTTCTGCTAGGGCTTTTGCCTCCCATGTCACTGCACTGATATCTGCCCAGCCGAATCCAATTCCATTACAGGTATCCTCTGGAGCAAAAAGCGTTCCGCTCAACTGCAATGGCTTTTGCAAAATATTATGCAGTCGTTCATTGATACCACCGCACGCACGATCTAATGGCGTGTGTACACAAATCGCTGCCAGATGATTGG
This sequence comes from uncultured Oscillospiraceae bacterium, assembly GCA_958448395.1. Lineage (GTDB taxonomy): Bacteria > Bacillota > Clostridia > Oscillospirales > Ruminococcaceae > Ruminococcus_C. The sequence continues at coordinate 10,943 of CAUDDP010000001.1, forward strand.
CTGCCAATTTCCAAACCGGATGCTGTGGAGCAAGCTGCTTTAACGGAGAAAAAATAATCGGATGGTGTGCTACCATCAAATCTGCATTCTGTGCAACAGCAGCAGCAATGGTCTCATTGGAAATATCCAATGTCACATAGACTTTTCTTACCGGCATAGAAAAGTCTCCTACCAACAAACCGGAATTATCCCACTTCTCCTGTGTAGAAAATGGGGCAAAGGCATCAATTACCTGATAGACTTCTTTTACTGTTATCATTTTACAGATTCCTTTCTGTTAAAACTGCATTCTCTGTTTTCTGTATATAGAAACCGATTTCTGCTGCAAGCTGCTGATAGCGTTCTGTTTCTGGCTGATTTCCCTTTTGCATTTGTGCGGCAATCTCCTGAAACCGCCTTTGCTTTCGCTGCAAATAGGCTTGTACAACTGGTAAATTCCAATCTTGTATTCCAATCTCCGCCTCAAACGTTGTCAACTGCCGCTGTCTTCCATCATAATGTACCTGCATGACAGTATAAAAAAACCGATTTTCTTTTACAATTTGTTCCCTGTCTATGACATAGCCGTTTTGTACCAGCCACTGCCGCAGTAACGGCATTTTTGTCATCGGCTGCAAAATGAGGTTCACGCCATTTTTCACCCAATCGCACGGCTTCAAAATATGAATCATGGTTTCTCCGCCCATGCCGGCAATCACCACATCTGTAACGCCGATTCCATCAATCTGCTGCAATCCATCTGACAACTTCAGCGTGGCTTGCTCCAACAAGCCAGCCTGTTCCAATGTCCGCTGTGCAGCCTGTAATGGTCCTTCTCCAATATCAGATGCAATGACATGTTTGCAAATATTTTTCCGAAGCAATTCTGCCGCTAAATAAGCATGATCTGTTCCTACATCGCAGACAATTCCACCGTTTGTTAACCACGCTGCACAAGCCTGTAGCCGCTTGTTCAACATCATCGTTCCCTCCCTGCATTTCTGTCAATCTATATGAAAGAAAAACGGCCGCCCACCAAACCTGGACGACCGCCTTTTTGTTTTCCTGCTATCTCGTTTATGCTTCTGTCGTGGCAGCGGCTGTGCTGGATGCGATCTGCTTGTTCAGTTCCTCCAACAGTTCATCCACCTCAATACCGTGCACCATACAAGCCTCTTCTACTGTTTCGCCTCTGGAAGCCGGACAGCCAAGACAATGCATCCCAATTGCCATAAACAACGGTGCAGTTTCCGGTGCAATATCCAGAATATCTCCAATAATGGTATCCTTTGTAATTGTTACAGCCATTTTGATTCCTCCTGCTTTTCAGCATATGATTAGCTTATCCGAAATGGTTTCATTTATACAAGACAAAGCAAGGCACAGCAGAAACGCTATGCCATTGCCCTTGTATGTTTGTATTGCTTATTCTGCTTCCTTCATCTTTGCAAAGCATTCGCTGCAATATACAGCACGATCTTCTCTCGGCTGAAACGGTACTCTTGCTTCCTTGCCGCATGCAGCACAGGTTGCTGTGAACATTTCCCGTTCCGGCTTATTTCCAGATGCATTTTTCTTTGCATCACGGCAGCTCTTGCAACGCTTCGGCTCATTAACAAAGCCTTTTTCTGCATAAAATTCCTGTTCTCCTGCAGTGAATACGAACTCCGCTCCGCAATCCTTGCATACTAAAGTCTTATCTTCGTACATAATGTGACCTTTCCTTTCTGAATAACGCCTTTCCTGCTGCATTATTCCGCCGTTTTCCATTTTTCATCCATACAGAAACGGCATTTGCAATAAAAAAGTTTTTTGGATCGAGAACGGATTTCCACCGACATCTTTGTAAAACAATGCTTTTTAATTAAGCTATCGACCCTTCGTGTTCTGACAGCACAATCTGTTTTCATCAGGCGTGCTACTGTCTTATTATACCGAAAAAACTGGTGCTTGTCAATATGTTTTCCAAAAAAACAGATTTCACACTGTAAAACCGTCATTTTTTCCAATTTCACTGAATCAAATTCAGTGAAATGCACAAAAAATCCGGGTGCTACACGCATCCGGATTTTCCAAACCTTTTACACAACGATTACTTTCGATCCAGAATCTCAAAAATTGCCATGATGTCATTTGGATCTGCCGGCTTCTTGCTGTTGTTAGCAGCTGCCATTCTGGTTGGCTGTGGCTGTGGCTGCGGTTCCGGCTCTACTGGTACTTCTTCCACTGGTTCTGCTTCTTCCTCAGAGGCTTCCAAGTCTTCTTCCCCAAAACCAGCAGCAATGACTGTGATGGTCATCTCATCCTGCATATCTTCCTTAAAGGCAGTACCGAAAATAAATTCAACATTATCAGCTGCTTTGTCGGTAATCATCTTGGTTGCATTATCTACATCAGAGGAGAGAATATCTTCGCTCATCGTAATATTGATTAACAGGCGTTTTGCACCAGCAATCGAAGTTTCGAGCAACGGACTCGCAATAACGGCATTGGCTGCTTCCTTTGCCTTGTCCTTGCCGGAACCATGACCGATTGCCAGATGAGCATAACCTGCACCCTTCATAATCGTAGAAACATCAGCAAAATCCAAATTGATGTAGCCTTCTTCTACAATCAAATCGGAAATACTCTTGACACCTGTTTTCAAAATGTCGTCCGCAAGAGCGAAAGATTCCCGCATAGTCAGTGGTTTATCCATGCCTTCCAGCAGTTTTTCATTCGGGATTACAATCAGGGAATCCACATATTTTTTCAGTTCCATGATTCCCTTTTCTGCCTGTGCCATCTTTTGTTCCCGTTCAAAAGCAAACGGCTTTGTTACAACTGCAACGGTCAGAATACCCGCTTCCTGTGCCAATCTTGCAACGACCGGAGCAGCACCTGTACCGGTTCCGCCGCCCATACCAGCCGTGATAAAAACCATATCTGCACCCTTCAGAGCAGCTTCAATTTCCTCTTTATTTTCCTCCGCACTCTGCTGACCGATGGTAGGCTTATTGCCTGCCCCTCTGCCCTTTGTGAGCTTTGCACCGATCTGAATCCGTGTTGTTGCTTTGGAATTATTCAAAGCCTTTGCATCCGTATTAATGGCAATATATTCAATATCCTGCACACCAGATGCGACCATGCAATTCAAGGCATTTCCGCCGCCGCCGCCGACACCGACTACTTTAATATTTACATCCGGTTCAAATGCGTCCTCATAAATGAAATCCGTCATTTTTTCTCTTCCTCCTAAAAAACTCTCGCTTCTATGACACCCAGCAATCTACGGATACCGCACATTCTGTTTCATTGTCAGTAAATACACCTATTATACTACCATATTTCCGCACATATTGCAAGTCATTTTAAAAAAAATTTTCATTTTTTCATTTCCCGTGAAATTTTGCAGGGAAAACGCTGTCATTTTCTCACCTTTTGACGAGTCTTACGGATTTTCCGCAACCGTTGTCGTTGTCGTTTGTGTAGTAGTGGTTCCTGTACTGCCGCTCACCGTTGTGAGAGTGGTTTCGATCGGCTGTGTTTCCACTGGTTTAATCGGCTCCATCTCATCCACCACACTGCTGTCACGGAACGAACACTGATTATTCCCTACCATCGTCAGATAGCCTTCTTTATCAATTCCAAGCCGATCAATGACGGTTTCTGCGAGTGTAATCTTATATTCCAGTTCATTCCAGTTACCAAGGTCAAATATAATCCGATTGTCAAAGCAGACACGCATGTCATACTTATCTGTCATATCCACAGAAGTGATGGGGCTGCTCAATTCTCTGGACATGATTTTCGTAAACAAATAAAAGATTTTATCCTTTTGTTCATCCTGTGAAGCCAGCTTCTCACCCGGTGACAGTACTGATGGCAAATAACCATAGAAAACCGGCAGCCCCTCTGCGGCCTCCATACTATTGGAAATAATTTTACCGGTAGCACTGGTCAGCAAAATGCCGTTATCATATACAATATTATAAGATTCCCGACATTTCTCCACGTTAATCACCAATTCATCCGGAAATTTTTTCTGTACATGCACGCGTTCAATGTAAATCAGTTCATCATATACGCGTTCTGCCACTTTATCAGTATCCAATTTAATGAGATTATCTCCCGAACAGACATCCGCCGCTTTTACAATATCCGTTACATGATACTGCTGTGCCTCTCCCGTTACGACGATGGTTTCCACATTAAAGAAAACGGTAGTGGACAATGCAATGCCCACGCCGGCTGTTAAAACCAACACAATAAAAATATAAAGCGGCAGCCAGCGGTTTCTTCTTCGAACCCGCTTCACATTGGTTTCCGACTTCATATCTGTTTTTTTCACATCCTGCATTGGCATATGCACGCCTCCCTGCCTTTCACTGCTTCTATTTTCCGCTGCACCCTGCTATTTTGTGCAGTTTATTCCAAATTCTCCCGTTTTATGGATGCCCCCACACCGGACAGCACCGTTTCAATCGCCTCATATCCACGATCAATATGAAAAATCTGCGTCACTTCCGTGACGCCCTGTGCTGCCAATCCTGCCAACACCATCGCTGCACCGCCCCGCAAATCCGTTGCACGAACAGGAGCACCCGAAAGCTGCTGTACCCCTTTCACAACTGCAGTTTGACCGGAAACATAAATTTCCGCCCCCATTTTCAACAGAGCATCCACATGCCGATAACGGTTTTCAAACACGGTCTCCTCAAACACGCTCACACCGTCTGCACAAGCCATCAATGCCATAAAAATCGGCTGTGCATCCGTTGGAAATCCGGGATGCGGCATGGTGCGAATCGGCGGCAATGCCCGCAATCTTGCTGGTGCATGTAAATATAGTGTTTTTTCTGCAACATCAACCCGACAACCAGCCTGTTCCAAAACTGGCAGCAAATTTTCCATCTGTGCTGGTTCTGTCTGCTTTAGCTGCACCGTACCACTGGTCATTGCTGCTGCCGCCAGATAGGTAATTCCAGCAATCCGATCCGGCATAATCCGATACACAGTTCCATGTAATGCAGAAACACCATGAATCACAAGCGTATCGCCGCCGTCTCCATAAATTTCTGCACCACATTTTCGCAAAAAGGATGCCAAATCACAGATTTCCGGTTCCCTTGCGGCATTATAAATATAGGTGGTGCCCTTCGCCCGCACGGCTGCCAGCATAATATTTTCCGTTGCCCCCACAGAGGGATATTTCAAGTGAATTTTTGCACCATGCAGTCCATTTCCTACACAGCAATGCAATCGTCCACCATTCTGGGCAATCTCTGCCCCCATTTTTCGCAGTGCCTCCAAATGCATATCAATCGGTCGTGGCCCTAATTCACACCCTCCCGGATAGGACAGATGACAAACGCCACAGCGACCCAACAATGCACCTAAAAAAATAATGGAAGACCGCATTTCCTGCATCAGCCGTTCGGGTATTTCTTCACAGCACATCCCGTCCGCTGAAATCACAGCGGTATGTTCCTGCATGTAGCAGCGACAGCCAAGATCCGTTAAAATCCGACAGGCGGCAAATACATCTGTCAATCTGGGACAGTTCTCCAGAACGGTCTCCCCCTGACAGAGCAGCGAAGCGGCAAGAATGGGAAGCACGCTGTTTTTAGCACCATGCAGCACAATCGTTCCCTCCAGCGGAATGCCGCCTGTTATGACAAGTTTTTGCATCCGCATCACCTCAAGTTCTTTTTCTCATGGTATGCGAATGCAGGTCATTTGGTTCATTCTTACGATTACGATTCTTCCGCAGAGACTGCTGGTTCTGTCAGTGGCTTTCCGGCCTTTTCCATTAGCTTTTCCACCACATGATAGATTCGATCCGGTGTATCGGAAATAGCAAGTGCTGCTGCCTGTTCTGCCATTTCGTTCACCATCTGCCGATTTTCATACAGCTCCTCGACATGGTGCATCATACCTTCCACCGTCACATTTTTTTGTTCAATGACAATGGCAGCACCAGCCTTTCCCAATACATTGGCATTATGCAGCTGGTGATTGCCAGCAACGATCGGAGACGGAATCAAAATAGATGCCTTCCCAGCCGCCTCCAGCTCTGCCAATGTCGAAGCACCTGCCCGACAGATCACCAAATCCGCTGCTGCCAGACAGGTATCCATATCATGAATATACTCTGTAATCCGCAGCCGTTCACTTCGCATGGGAATACCAGCAGCCCGCATCGCTGCCGGGAAACTTTCCCGACCCATACCGCCATAACCATGAATATGATTGATTGCCATGCCATTTTGTACATGCCATGGAATCAATGTTTCCATCACTTCATTGATACAGCCTGCTCCCAAACTACCACCAAAAGAAAGAATGCACATGCTGTCATCAAACCCCAGCTCCCGTCGTGCTTCCTCCTTGGTCTTCTGTGTAATACCAGAACGTACTGGTAAACCAGTAATCGTATATGGACAATCGAAATCCATATATTCCAATGCTTCCTTGACTGTCAGCATAACATGGTCAACCTCTCGTGCCAGCATTTTATTGGTCACACCCGGAAATGCATTTTGTTCATGAATGGCACAGGGCACACCCATCTTTGCTGCCATCCGAATAATGGGGCCGGCAACATAGCCGCCTGTACCAATCGCAATATCTGGCTGAAACTCGTTGACAATTTGTTTTGCACGTTTGCCAGATGTAGCAAGATACCAAGCTGCCTGTGCATTTCTCCGAATATTTTTCATGGTCAGCTTTCTCTGAAAGCCTGCCACTTTAATGGTTGCCAATTGATAACCGGACTGGGGAACCAACTTTGCTTCCATGCCGTTTGGTGTTCCAGCAAATAGAAACTCTGCATCCGGCTGATGCGACTGGATAATCGAAGCAATTGCCAAAGCCGGATTGATATGACCGCCTGTACCGCCGCCTGCAAAAAGCACTTTCATAGAAATTTCACCTCATCAGTTTGCATTCTGTTTTCTGTTTCTTAAGTCGTTCCGACAGCTGGTTTTTGATTCGCTGCCGATTCTGCTGTCTTCTTTTCTGTTGCAGCTGTTTTCACCAAATTAGTTTCCTTGGTCGGTGTTTCTGCCCGGTATCGAACACGAGAGATGTTCAGAACAATTCCCATTTCTGCCAACTGCAAAATCAATGCCGTACCACCGTAACTAAAGAACGGCAAACTAATCCCTGTATTTGGAATCAGGTTGCTGACAACGCCAATGTTAATAAATGCCTGCAAACCAATGTGCATGGTAAAGCCAACTGCCAGCAGCATACCAAATTTATCATGTGCACGAGAGGCAATATAAAAGCCTCGGATCAGCAGCAGTACAAACAGCAATACCACTGTCAGTGCCCCAACAAATCCCAATTCCTCACAAACGATGGAAAACACAAAGTCATTCTTAGTCTCTGGAAGGTACAGATATTTCTGTCTGGACTCACCAAGTCCCAGACCAAACAAACCGCCTGAACCAATGGCAATCAAAGATTGGCAGGTCTGCCAAGTACCGCCCTGACTATCAGAAAACGGATCCAGCCAAGATTCGATACGCGTCTGGAAGTAACCATATCCCTCTGAAATGGACAAGTACAAAACGATTCCCACAATGGCTGCCACACCTGTAATCACGAGTGCAAAGAAGTGTGTTGGGCGGATACCACCGACAATTACCATGGAGAGCGCAATCGTACTAATCAAAATGGTACCAGACAAGTGCGGCTCCATCATCAGCAAAGCCGCTACAACACCCAATGCCAGCAGATACGGCATAACCCCTGTTTTAAAACGATTCATTCGATCATAATTTTTCTCAATATGATAGGCAAAAAAGATAACAATCCCAATTTTCATCAACTCAGACGGCTGAAAGTTAAAGCTGCCGATTACCAACCAACGCTGTGCACCACCCTCACTGGTACCAACCAGCAAAACCAAAAGCAATAAAATCACTGATACAACGTAAGCTGCCACCGCAATTCCCGGTGTCTTATAAAGATGGTAATCAACAATTGACAAAAACCACATGGCTGCCAATCCAACCACTGCCATTTTAATTTGTTCTTTTGCGTAATAGCTACCCTCTAATCCTTCTGCAATCGCCCAAGCATAACTTGCGGAAAACATCATAATGATGCCAATGACCAAAAGAGCAATGACGATCAGGAAAAATGCCAGATCGACTTCTCCGTACCGCACACCCTTCTGCCAAAGCGGAAACCGAAAACGGTTCTTTTTCTTTTCTGCCTGACTCACAGCTGTTGTTTCTGCCATATGCAACCTCCTTGCACATTTTCACCTTCCGCCTGCCAATCCAAACAGGACTTAGACAAACAATACCAAAAGCAATCCCAGAATGCCCATCACCAGAGCAAACAGAGAAAATGTAATTACAATCTTATATTCACTAAAACCACTCAATTCAAAATGGTGATGGATTGGGGTCATCTTAAAAATTCTTCTGCCTTCTCCATACTTTTTCTTGGTATACTTAAAGTAAGTAACCTGAATCACAACAGAAAGTGCCTCCAGAATATAGAGCAGTGCCACCAAAAGCAAAACCAGATGCTGATGGGTGACCAATCCCACGGAAACCACTGCTGCTCCTAGGTACATTGAACCAGTGTCCCCCATGAAACACTTTGCCGGATGTAAGTTCCAAACCAAAAAGCCCAGACAGCCGCCTGCCAGTGCAATGGTGAAAATGGACATCTCCTGTAACGAAAGCAACACGCAAATGATGGTCATCAGCAGCATATTGACCATCGTCACCGTCCCACAAAGACCATCTACGCCATCCGTCAGATTGACCGCATTGGTCAAATACAGAATCACAACCAGCATCAGCGGATAATAGAACCATGAAATATCAAACGAGAAGAAGGAGAAATTCAAGGTGGTATCCCGATCGCCCAGCCAATACTGTACGCCCAGCCATGCTGCTGCTACGATAACCTGCAAAACAATTTTCTGCATTGGAGAGAGTCCGTCATTTTTCTTCTGTACAACTTTTTTAAAGTCATCAATAAACCCAATCAAACCAAACAGAATCGCAAAAATCATACAGCTCAACATCTGTATGCCACGATTCAAATCCAAACCTTCTGTACCAGATACTGTGCTGTCATTGCATACGATACGATATAGACAATATCCGACTCCAACTGCAACGGCAGTGGAAAAAATAAATAAAATACCACCCATGGTAGGCGTACCCTGTTTTTTGGCGTGCCATTCCGGTCCAAATTTCATTTTGATGGGCTGCCCAAATTTTAACTTATGCAGAAAAGGAACCAATGCCTTTCCAAATACGGCTGCTATCAGAAATGACAGCAATGCAACAATGACATTAATACTCCACAGCGGCATGAACGGATTCCTCCTGTCTAAAAATTTCTTCCATGCAGTCTTCCAGATGCATACCACGACTTGCCTTGAACAGCAGTACATCACCCGGTCTGAGATATGCCCGAATCGCACTGCAAAGTTCTATTTTATCCTCCGTATGAAATACGGAAGTCCCTGCCGCCCCTGCCGCTCTGGCAATTGCGATGGACTCTTTTCCATAACAGAACAACTGGTCTAAGTGACTGCCAGCTGCCATATCGCCTACCATACTGTGCAGCTTAGAAGAAAGTTTTCCCAGCTCCAGCATATCACCCAGAACCGCAACGCGTCTGCCCTCTCCCTTCATCTGCCGCAGTACATGCAACGCTGCACGCATAGAATCCGGACTTGCATTATAACAGTCTGCAATCACAGTATATGGTCCACGCTGCTCAATATTCTGCCGGAACGGAATCGGCTGGTAATCTGCCAATGCCTTGCAGATCACATCTGGTGCAATGCTACAAATTCGTCCCACACAGAATGCCGCCAGTGCATTCATTACATTGTGCATTCCCACACAAGGCAGAACAGCAGGAAAGGTTCTGCCATCCTTTGTTATGATCGTAAAGGTGGTTTCATTATCTCCCTCCTGTACATCTGCCGCTGTAACATCCGCCGTTTTCGTCTCCAGACCGTATGTATAAACAGGTCTGTCCAATTGCTCTGCAAATGGTGCAAGGTGCGGATCATCCACATTCAACACCAACGGTGCATCTGGCTTCATACCATCCAGTATTTCCATTTTCGCCTTCAAAATACCTTCCTGTGAACCCAGATTTTCAATATGGGAGAATCCAATATTCGTAATTACGCCGATGGTCGGCTGTGTCGCACAACTCAACCGATGAATCTCACCAAAGTGAGACATTCCCATCTCAATCACAGCCGCTTCATGTTTTGGTGCAAGATGCAGCAGCATCTTTGGCAAACCAATCTCATTGTTCAAGTTTCCCTGCGTTTTCAATGTTTCAAACGCCGCAGAAAGTACCAGTGCAATCATTTCTTTTGTGGTTGTTTTTCCAACACTGCCCGTTACCCCCACTAAAATGGGAGAAAACTTTCTTCTATAGTAAGCGGCGATTTGCAGCAATGCCCTTCCGGTATCCGGTACGACAATGCAGGGAAAATCTGCGATTGGGTGATCAGTAACGGCTGCCACTGCCCCATCGGAAATGGCTTTCTGTACAAACTGATGTCCGTCAAAATTGGCACCACGCAATGCCAGAAACAGACAGCCTGCCTCCAGTTTTCTGGTATCCGTACAGACGTCATTCACTTCTGCTTCAAACGGTGCCGTGCCCCCGACAGCCGCTGCAATTTCTGATAATTGTAACTTCTCCATGTTTTTCCCCCACCTTATAGTTTTGTCAAGCACTCTGCAACGATTTCCCGTTCATCCATGTGAATGTGAACATTATTCGCCAGAATCTGATAATCCTCATGTCCTTTGCCCGCCAGCACCAGCACATCTCCCGGCTTTGCCAACTGCATTCCACGCAGAATGGCTTCCTTCCGATCAATCACCACTTCATATGGCACAGAACAACCTTCCAACCCTGTCAAAATGTCCTGAATAATTGCCATTGGTTCTTCATCTCTTGGGTTATCGGAGGTGATAACCAGAAAGTCTGCATATCCTGCTGCTGCTTTTGCCATCTTTGGTCGTTTGGTCTTATCCCGGTTGCCACCACATCCAAACAGGCAAATCAACCTTCCCTCTGTATATTCTTTTACACTTTTCAAGATGTTTTCAATGGCATCTGGGGTATGTGCATAATCACAAATCACAGAAAATGATTTCCCAGTCGGAATCACCTCACAGCGTCCTCGTACGCCCCGACACTGCTGCAAAGCTTGCAAGACCTGTGCATTTGATAAGCCCAATTCCATGCAGACAGCACATGCTGCCATGACATTAGAAACATTGAACATACCAGTCATCTGCATATTGACTGGATAAGACTTTCCGCCATAGCACAGCCAAAAACTCGTACCATTTGGCCGCAGCTTAATGGCATCCGCATAATAATCCGCAGAGGAAGAATTTCCATAGGTTTGCATTGCACAAGGGATTTCTCCTGCAAGACGCTTGCCATAGGCATCGTCAATATTGATAACAGCATAATCCGTAATATCAAACAACATTTTCTTTGCTTGATAATATGCCTCCATCGTCTTATGATAATCCAGATGATCCTGCGTCAAGTTTGTAAAAACTGCTGCACGAAAGTGGGTCGGACCAATCCGATGCTGCACTAATCCAAAAGAAGAAACCTCCATGACAACATAGTCGCATCCAGCATCCACCATTTTTCGATAGAGTGCCATCAAATCATAGACCATTGGTGTGGTGTTATCCGTATGAAACACCTGATCGCCAATTTCATTTTGAATGGTTCCAATCAAACCAACCAGATAACCATTTGCTGTCAAAATGTGTTTAATGACATTGGTAATCGTAGTTTTCCCATTTGTGCCCGTAACACCGATAAACGACATCTGCTGTTCTGGGTGACCAAACCAAGCAGCACACAGCTGTCCATAAAAGACATAGGTATTTGGAACAATAATCTGTTGCTTGCCAAGTCCCAGATCCCGTTCTACAACAACCGCCACTGCACCTTTTTCCAGCATTTCCGCTGCAACGGTATGCCCATCAAAATGGTCACCCTTTATACAGACAAACAAATACCCCTCTTGTACCTTTCGAGAGTCATTTGTAATGCCGCTAATTTCTCTGTCCTCTAACTCTGTTTCTGCATTGCCTTCTAATAATGCATACAACTGCATGACAGATAACCGCCTTTCTTTTTCTTTTACAGTATTCCAATACACCTTTTCCATTTTGCTTTTACCAATCATATCAAAAAAGGGATGCTTTCTTTCAAAGCCTCCCCTTTTCTCGTCTTTGCATAATTGCAATGGGGCTGCTGTTTGTTTTCCAGAACACAAATTTTATTCTTCTTCATCGCTCTGGTCATCGATGGACATCGTCAAGCTGATGACAGTCCCCACTTCTACGGTTGCACCAAATGGTTCAGACTGGAACTGTACCTTTGCATTTGTATTTTCAGAAGAAGCTCCCATCGTTACGATATTCAGTCCCAATTCTGTCAGTACAGCATTTGCCTCTGCCGCAGTCATATCAATCAGATTCGGCACCTTGACTACCTCTGGTTCGATCTCTTCTTCTGTATACAAAATGACTTTGCCGCCTTTTTCAATCACAGAACCCGTCTTCGGACACTGCGATAAAACACGGTTGCCCTCTCCGACCACCTCATAAACCAAGCCCATATCATCCAAGGTGGAGGTTGCATTTTCCAGTGATTTTTCCTGCATCATTGGCACTGTAACATTTCGTTCTGCATACTCCTCATCCGTATATTCCGGATAAAATCCCAAATACGGTAGAATCTGTGACATAACCGTTCTCGCATATGGTGCAACAACGGTACCACCATAATAATTAATGGAATTATCCGGTTCATCTGCTAAAATCAGCATAATGACCTCTGGATCATCGGCAGGTGCAAAACAACCGTATGATGCAACATACTTCATTTCAATCCCATCATATTCATCCAATTTTTCTGCTGTACCAGACTTACCACCAATCCGATACCCTTCAATATAAGCATTATGGGAATGATTTCCCTGCACGACTGCTTCAAGCTGTTCCCGTACTGTCTTCGAAGTAGCCTCCGAAATCACCTGTCGCTTTTCTTCTGTTTTATGTGTCATCACAATATTACCGTCTGCATCTACCACCTGTTCCACCAGATATGGTGTAACCAGCTTTCCGCCATTGATGGCAGTGGCATAGGCTGTAATCATTTGAATTGGCGTAATCTTATTTGCCTGACCAAAAGAAGAAGAGGCAAGGTCAACATTGGACATACTATCTTCTGAGATATACAAACTGCCTACTTCCCCTGGCAAATCAATCCCTGTTGTTTCTGTCAAGCCAAAGCCTTTAAAATAATAAGAAAATTTAGAAGTTCCCAAACGCAAACCAATTTCCATAAAAGCCGGGTTACAGGAATTTGTCAAAGCTTTTGTAAAGGTCTGTGCACCATGCCCACTTCGGTTGGAACAGCCAATGGTTTCTCCCATAACCGTAAAAGAACCACTGCAATAAAAGGAATCATTTTGCAGATCAATCAATTTTTCTTCCATTGCCGCAGCAGTGGTGACAACCTTAAAGACAGAGCCCGGGTAATGAATTTCAGAAATTGCTTTGTTCTTCCACTGCGTTTCTCTTGCTGCCAGATAGGCATCACTGTATTCCTGCCCTGCAAGAGAGTCCAGTGTTTTAGATGTTGCAGTATCATAAATCATAGACGGTTGGTTCAAATCAAAAGAAGGATAGGTTGCCATTGCATAAATTGCACCTGTCTTTGGATTCATAATGATACCACAGGCACGCTTCTGCACATTATATGCAACTACCATTTCACCAATTGCCTTTTCCAGATAATATTGCAGTGTTGTATCTAATGTCAAATAAAGGGAAGCACCATTTTCTGCTTCATATGTAGTAGAATACCGATATGGCATCTCCTCACCATTTGCCGCTTGTGCAGAAATAATTCTGCCATCCACACCAGCAAGATAGTCATTATATTGATATTCCAGACCATACTGACCATCCCCATCTCCATTGGTAAAGCCAATCACGCTGGCAGCCAATTCTTCCTGTGGATAGTACCGTTTTGTAGTCGCCTCTGTTGCAAAGGAAACCAGATTCAAATTATCAAAATAGCTGTCGATTTCATCCGCAACATTTTTTTCAACCTGTGTTTGCAGCACATAATATCGACCATCTGCTTCAAATGCTTTTAAAATTTCTTCCTTTTCAACATTCAGCTTACCAGCCAAATAGACAGCAATATTTTCTTTTAACATAGGAATGTCAATCAAATCTTTTGCCGTATCGTCTGACTTTTCTGCTGCTGCTTTTTTGCTTTCATTATTTTTTTCTACATCTTCCATTTCATCCCGAAAGAGCTGCGGGTCAATATATACATTGTAAACCGTTGCACTCCATGCCAGCGGTGTACTAGTTGCATCATAAATAGAACCACGCTGTGCTTCCAAACGCATTGTCCCAAAATGATAATTATTTGCTAATGCTTCATATTTGTTATTATCAATAACGGATACTTTAAACAATTTTCCAATAATAAAGCAAGAAAAAATTAACATCGCAATTTGAATGATAACATTGGCACGGAATTTCATTCGTGCAGTTGGTGCATTTGTACCAGATGCTTGCAATTTATCATATTGTTTGTTATCCAAAAGAATGACACGCCCTTTCAGCATAAAAATAGAAGAAGGCAGGGAACTGTTACCGAATCCCCCGCCTGTATAAAACTGTCCCAATTCGACAGGAATTTCTCAATGATGCAGAAAGCAATTTCTGGAACCTGCATTGAAAACGGAATAGCATCCGGCTTCGCCCTGTCTATCCTGTCCGATAGCTCATTCTGCGTAAACGAAGCCGGAATCATTCCTTTTTCCGACACCCGATTTCGTATCTCTTTCTTTGTCTTTTATACTAACGGCGAGTTTTATATATATATCATGCAACAAAATGCTGCACCGCCGATAGTAGCAAAATAAATTATGTTTCAGACCTTTTCACCCGTCTCTTCTAAACAGGATTTCTATCCAACTATATGCATATTAACCTCTTAAATATGCAATAAGGTCATTAAATTTTCGCTTAATCCGAACAAAAATATTCTGATCGGGTTCTTCTACAATGACCTCATCCTCCGTCTGAATCTGGATGTATTGAATCTGATCGCGATTCAGCTTTTGTAATCCGAGTCGCTCCTCAGCGTATTCTTTAATATTCCGAATGGAAGCCTGTCCTTCTAACTCCGTTTGCATTCTCACATTTTCACTCCGCAAATCTTTCAACTTACTTTCTTCTGCGGAAATCTGGGAATAAACCTCATTCAACTGCACGTAACTGTTAATCACCAAAGAAAACAACATCAAGGACAAAATACCGCCGATCATGATTTTTGCCAGTGTACCCCGTTTTCCGGCTTCAATGTAAAAGAGCTTCCGTCGTGGTCGTTCATCGACCATTTCATCTTCTTTCTCTTCCCATTCTTCTGCCTGTACGGTTTCATCTGTTTCCTTCATCAATCGACGCACTCCTTTCCATCACACGCAATTTTGCACTTCGACTCCTTCGGTTCTGCTCCAACTCTGCTTCTGTTGCAACAATTGGCTTCCGATTGACCAACCTTCCCTGCGGCACTTTGCCACACACACATTTCGGAAAATCGGGCGGGCAAATACAGCCCTGACACCATTTTGAAAACTGTTGCTTCACCATTCGATCCTCCAGTGAATGAAATGTAATTACTGCCAATCGTCCGCCTGGTTTCAAACAAGAAAATGCAACTGTCAAGGCACGTTCTAAGTGGGAAAATTCATCATTTACAGCAATTCGAATGGCCTGAAATGTTTGTTTACACGGATTTTTCGCACGACGTATTCGTTGCGGCACACTACGCTTGACAATTTCCGCCAATTGCAATGTTGTCGTAATCGGCTGCACCTGTCTTGCCTGACAAATGTTTCTGGCAATCACACGTGCAAACGATTCCTCACCGTAAGCAAATAAAATTCTAGTAATTTCCTCCTGCGACCAATTGTTAACCAAATCAGCTGCGGTCATTCCCGACTGACTCATTCTCATATCCAATGGTGCATCCGTATGATAGGAAAAGCCACGCTCATCTGTATCCAACTGATGAGAAGAAACGCCAAGATCCAACAAAACACCGTCTACTGCCGATATTTCCAGCTGTTGTA
This sequence comes from uncultured Oscillospiraceae bacterium, assembly GCA_958448395.1. Lineage (GTDB taxonomy): Bacteria > Bacillota > Clostridia > Oscillospirales > Ruminococcaceae > Ruminococcus_C. The sequence continues at coordinate 27,111 of CAUDDP010000001.1, forward strand.
ACACCTGTGCCATTTCATCGTAATTGGCATGAACAACCGTTGCCGGATAGGGAGACAACCGTTCCGTTGCAACTGCAACCGCATCCGGATCCCGATCCAGACCAATCAATCTTCCCTTGCCATGCAACTGTTTTGCAATTTCACAAGCATGACCAGCTCCACCAACCGTACCATCCACATAAACACCTTCCGGCTGAATCTGTAAGCCTGCAAGTGTCTCCTGTAAAAGCACGGGAATATGCTGAAATGTCATAATACCCCCCCACATTAGAAACCAAGTGCATCAAGAACAGACATCATTTCATCCAAGTTTACTGCTGCATTGGCAGCTTCCCAACTGATTCGATCCCAGATTTCTGCCTTATTATTGGCACCAATGACAACAACATCCTTCTCAAGACCTGCGAACTGTCGCAAATCCTGCGGAAGTAAGATACGTCCCTGCTTATCCGGAACGACTTCACCGGCACCAGAAAATAACCATCGTTTAATCTGTGCACCCTTGGATTCAGGAATCGCAGCCACTTTTTGTGCCAGCCGTTCCCATTCTGCCGCAGAATACACCGTCAGACAATGTGCATCCAGTCCTTTTGTCACATAAAACGGACTACCGAGCTGTTCCCGCAGCTTAGTTGGAAAATTCATTCTGCCCTTGGCATCAATGTTATGATAATATGTGCCAATCAGCGAATCCAACCTTGCCGCCACCCTTCTGTCCTAAAATAGGGAAAAGGTAGGAAAGGTCACCCACAAAAGGGGAAACTTCCCCACATTTCACCGCATGTTATCATTATACACGATTCGAACAAAAAAATCAATAAGAGAACGATGGAAAAGAGCAAAAAAAATAGAATCAAAAAGACGTATTTTTTGTGCAATTTATACAAGCCCTGTTATATCTTCAAAAAATAAACAAAAAAGGAGAACAAGCAAATGCCCATTCTCCTTTTTCCATGCAAAAAGTTTGCAAATTATCACATATTACGATTATTCAATCACAGCAGTTACAACGCCGGAACCAACGGTTCTACCACCCTCACGGATAGCGAAACGCAGACCTTCTTCGATAGCGATCGGAGCGATCAGTTCAACGGTCATTTCAACGTTGTCACCCGGTGTGCACATTTCAACATCAGCCGGCAGTGTGATGATACCAGTTACGTCAGTTGTTCTGAAATAGAACTGCGGTCTGTAGTTGTTGAAGAACGGTGTATGACGGCCGCCTTCTTCCTTCTTCAGAACGTAAACCTGACCCTTAAACTTGGTGTGCGGATGAATAGAACCCGGCTTACAGAGAACCTGTCCTCTTTCAACCTGCTGTCTGGTAATACCACGCAGCAAAGCACCGATGTTATCACCAGCTTCTGCGAAGTCCAGAGTCTTTCTGAACATTTCGATACCAGTTACAACAGTAGACAGCTTTTCAGTGGACAGACCAACGATTTCAACTGTTTCGTTGACATTCAGCTTTCCTCTTTCTACACGACCAGTAACAACAGTACCACGACCAGAAATGGTCATTGTATCTTCGATCGGCATCAGGAATGGCTTTGCATCATCACGTTCCGGAGTTGGGATGTAGTTATCAACAGCTTCCATCAATTCCAGAATTGGCTTGTAAGCTTCATTGGACAGATCATCCGGAGCTTCCAGAGCTGCCAAAGCAGAACCAGTAATAACCGGAATATCATCGCCCGGGAATTCATATTCAGACAGTGTCTCACGAATATCCATTTCAACCAGTTCGAGCAGTTCTTCGTCGTCAACCTGGTCAGCCTTGTTCATAAATACAACAATTGCCGGTACACCTACCTGACGAGCCAGCAAGATGTGTTCCTTAGTCTGTGCCATCGGGCCATCAGAAGCAGCAACTACCAAGATTGCACCATCCATCTGTGCAGCACCAGTAATCATGTTCTTTACATAGTCAGCGTGTCCAGGGCAGTCAACGTGTGCATAGTGACGTGCATCTGTTTCATATTCAACGTGAGCAGTATTGATTGTGATACCACGTTCTCTTTCTTCCGGAGCCTTATCGATCATATCGTAAGCTTCGTACTGAGCCTGACCCTTCAGTGCCAAAGTCTTGGTAATAGCAGCGGTCAAAGTAGTCTTACCGTGGTCAACGTGACCAATTGTACCAATGTTTACATGCGGTTTGTTTCTCTCAAATTTAGCCTTTGCCATTGGAAAAATCCTCCTAAAAATTATTCTTGCTTATGCCGTGATATGTGATAAGATTATTGTACCAGATTTCCAAGAAAAATGCAAGCCTTTTTTGAAAAAAATACAGATTTTTCTTCTGCACTTTTTACAATGTGCATTACTTCTTTCTGGAAGCCATAATCTTTTCAGCAATATTCTTCGGTACTTCCTGGTAGCTATGCGGCTCCATCGTGTACTGGCCACGACCCTGTGTATTAGAACGCAGGTCGTTGGTGTAACCGAACATTTCAGACAGCGGCACCAGAGCATCTACCTGTACCGTACCAGTTCTGGTCTCCTGACCCTGAATCTGACCACGGCGAGAACTGAGGTCACCGATTACCGTACCAACATATTCATCCGGTACAATAACAGAAACCTTCATAATTGGTTCCATCAAAACCGGCTGTGCCTGTCGCATTGCTTCCTTAAATGCGATAGAACCAGCGATCTTAAATGCCATTTCAGAAGAGTCAACTTCGTGGTAAGAACCATCATACAGTTCTACAGAAACATCAACTACCTGATAACCAGCCAGAATACCAGCCTGCATTGCTCCCTGGATACCAGCGTCAACAGCCGGAATATATTCCTTCGGAATCGAACCGCCGACAATCTTGTTGATGAATTCGTAGCCCTTACCGGATTCGTTCGGCTTCACACGGATCTTAACGTGACCGTACTGACCACTACCACCGGACTGCTTCTTATACTTATAATCCACATCGGCATTGCCCTTAATAGTTTCCTTATAGGATACCTGCGGAGCACCGACATTTGCTTCTACCTTAAATTCCCGCAGCAGACGGTCTACAATAATATCCAAATGCAACTCGCCCATACCTGCGATGATAGTCTGACCTGTTTCTTCGTCTGTATAGGTCTTGAAAGTTGGGTCTTCTTCTGCCAGCTTTGCCAGAGCAATGCCCATCTTTTCCTGACCAGCCTTGGTCTTCGGTTCAATTGCAAGCTGAATAACCGGTTCTGGGAATTCCATGGATTCCAGAATAATTGGATGCTTTTCATCACAGAGTGTATCACCGGTTGTGGTATTCTTCAGACCAACCGCAGCAGCAATATCGCCAGCGTAAACGTTTTCGATATCCTTTCTGTGATTGGAGTGCATCTGTAGGATACGACCCATTCTCTCTCTGTTATCCTTGGTGGCATTCAATACAGTAGAACCTGCTGCTACGACACCAGAATATACACGGAAGAAACACAGCTTACCGACGAACGGGTCTGTTGCAATCTTAAATGCCAGAGCTGCAAACGGCTCTTCATCAGAAGAATGACGACATTCTTCTTCACCGGTGTCTGGATTTGTACCCTTAATTGCCGGTACATCCAACGGAGACGGCATATAATCAACAATCGCATCCAACAGCTTCTGTACGCCCTTATTCTTATAAGAAGTACCGCAAACAACTGGAACCATCGTATTGGCAATGGTAGACTTCCGAATGCAGGCTTTGATTTCATCAATGGTGATTTCTTCTTCAGCGAAATACTTTTCCATCAACGCATCATCCTGCTCTGCAACGTGTTCCATCAGAGAAGCATGATATTCCTCAGCCTTTTCCTTCATATCATCTGGAATTTCTTCCACACGAATATCTTTTCCAAGGTCATCATAATAAACATAGGCCTTCATTTCAACCAAGTCAATAATGCCCTTGAAATCACTTTCTGCACCAATCGGCAACTGGATCGGCACAGCATTACACTTCAGTCTTTCGTGCATCATTTCTACAACACGGTAAAAATTTGCACCCATGATGTCCATCTTATTGACATACGCCATTCTCGGAACCTGATACTTGTCAGCCTGTCTCCAAACGGTTTCAGACTGCGGTTCTACGCCGCCCTTTGCACAGAATACGGTAACAGAACCATCCAGTACACGCAGAGAACGTTCTACTTCTACTGTAAAGTCAACGTGTCCCGGTGTATCAATGATATTGATTCTGTGGCCGCCCCAATATGCAGTGGTTGCAGCGGAGGTAATTGTAATACCTCTTTCCTTTTCCTGTTCCATCCAGTCCATTGTCGATGCACCCTCGTGGGTTTCACCAATTTTATGGTTAATACCGGTATAGAACAAGATACGCTCCGTGGTGGTTGTCTTACCGGCGTCAATGTGTGCCATGATGCCGATATTTCTTGTGTTTTCCAGGGAACAATCTCTTGCCATAGTAATCCTCCTATTTCTCTTACAAAGGCAGTGTGATTACCAACGATAGTGTGCAAACGCTTTGTTTGCTTCTGCCATCTTATGGGTATCGTCACGCTTCTTGCATGCACCGCCAGTATTATTCAGTGCATCGAGGATTTCTCCTGCAAGACGTTCCTTCATTGTCTTTTCGTTCCGCAGTCTGGCGTACTTGGTGATCCAACGGAGACCCAATGTCTGCCGACGCTCCGGCCGAACTTCCATCGGAACCTGATACGTAGCACCGCCCATACGGCGAGCCTTTACTTCCAGCACTGGCATTACATTTTCCATAGCCTGTTCAAACATTTCCAATGCTTCCTTGCCAGTCTTTTCCGAAACGATGTCAAATGCACCGTAAACTATCTTTTGTGCAACGCCCTTCTTACCGTCAATCATCACATTATTGATCAGACGGGTTACGAGCTTGGATTTGTAAATTGGATCCTCCAGCACGTCACGTTTTGCGATTTTACCTCTTCTTGGCATTTTCGCTTCCCTCCTTCACATTATTTGCTTGCTCCCGGCAGTTTCTGCCGTTTTGCGTGAATTCACAGGTACTCGTTCAGGCAAGTTTATCCCTTGCCGACCGTCAGAAGCCAATGCAGAGGATCGCTGTCCCTTCGGACATCTATATGATCTCCACATGCTTCCTGTGGTAGTTGTAATTCCTGTTTTCAGTTGATTGGCTCTGGCTTACTTCTTGCCAGCCTTCGGTCTCTTTGCACCATACTTGGAACGAGCCTGCATTCTGTTGGCAACGCCCTGTGCATCCAGAGTACCTCTGATGATGTGGTAACGAACACCCGGCAGATCCTTAACACGGCCGCCACGGATCAGAACCACGCTGTGTTCCTGCAAGTTATGACCGATACCCGGAATATACGAAGTTACTTCGTAACCGTTTGTCAGCTTTACTCTGGCGATTTTCCGCATTGCAGAGTTCGGCTTCTTCGGTGTAGCAGTACGAACAGCAGTGCAAACGCCTCTCTTCTGCGGAGAACTCTGGTTTGTTGTTACCTTCTTCTTTGCATTGTAACCCTTTTGCAGAGCCGGTGCAGTGGACTTAACAGCCTGAACTTTTCTTCCCTTACGGACTAACTGGTTAAACGTTGGCATATGTTTCCTCCTTTTCTGATTTTACTTTTTTCATGTGGCAATGCCACACAGTTAATCATTATAATACGGCAATTCTCCTTTGTCAAGCTGGTTTTTCAAAAATTAACAAACTTTTTTCATTTTCACCGTATTTTTCAAACTTCCAATCCGGCAGCATGTCTCGCATAATCAGTCAGTACAGAAATGGCATCCTCCACCTGAATACTGCCATCCTGATTATAATCCGCAGCAATTTTCTGTCGGTCAGAGAGCTGGACTTGCAGCCCGGCACTGCCTCTTGCATAAGCTGTTAAAATCAAAACTGCATCTTCCACCATAAGACTGCCGTCTTCATCCACATCACCGTACAAAACAGGCAGGTCGACAAACGATCTCTGATAGATATCCGCATAAGTTTTCACAAATCCACTGTCTTCTGATACAATAATCGCCTGCATTGGAACAGTCGTTTCTGACTGAAATAAGATACAATTTTCATTTTTCAGCACAATCTGCTGTAAACTATCACAATTCGCAAAAGCATCTTGTCCAATACTATAAACATGCTCCGAGAGGATCACACTTCTGAGTGCAGTACAGTTTTGAAAAGCCATATCAGCAATAGATTCCACAGAATCCGGCAGCGAAACCTTTTTCAATGCTGCACAACAATAAAACAAACCAGAACTAACCTCCCGCAGCCCATTTGGCAGACAAACTGTTTGCAGTGCAGTACACTGATAAAATGCCCGTTCTCCAATTTCCGTCACACTGTCTGGTATTGTAATCTGCTGTAGCTGTTTGCATTCAAAAAAAGTATTTTCACCAATCAACTGTAACCCAAATGGCAGCTGTATTGTCTGCAAATTCCGGCAGCCCGCAAAGGCATAAGCATTCAGAGAAATCAAAGAATCTGGCATCTGCACGGATTGTATGGTCATATTCTTCTCAAATGTAAAACCGGCAACAATACGCACGCCCTCTGGAATCACAACATGCTCTGAAGTGCCTTTGTACGCAATCAAAATCTGATTACCGATAATGACATAGTCCTCCTCTTGTGCCGTTAACCAAGGGGTATCCGATAAAATTCCCCACCCCACATTCTGTAAAGCAACTGGAATTTGTACAGATTCCAGTCGACTGCAATCCAAAAAAGCATAATTTCCAATTTCCTGCACCGAATCCGGAAGAACGATAGAACGCAGACGAGTATGATCCAGAAAGGCATAATCTCCAATCTGTGTGACAGCAATGCCATCAATTTCCGATGGAATCTGAATTTCCGTAAGGGATGATTTTGCACCAATAATGCAAATCGTATTCTGTTCTGTAATTTCATAATAAATGCCGTCTTCTGTTTGCAGCATTTCTTCTGCATAAACTGGTGCTATGTTTCCACTATAAAGCCAGCTGCAAATCGTCAGCATAACAGCCACTTCCAGCTGCATGATTTTTTTCATATTATAAATTCCTTTTCTGTTTTTATCAACCCGGCAATTGCAGTATATCACAAATAGTTCGTACTACGCCATTTTCTGTGTTGGCTGGTGCAACAAAACGAGCATACTGTTTTACTGTTTCGCTTGCCTGTGCCATAGCATAACTGTAATATGCCTGTGAGAACATGGAGACATCATTTTGATAGTCACCAAATGCCATGGTTTCCTCTGGTGTCACATGCAGCATTTGCTGTAACTTTGCAACCGCATTTCCCTTGCTGACACCTTTACACATCATATCCATCCAGACATTGCCGGAAATTACGAGTTCATAATCGCTGCCGAACTTACTTTGCAAAGCAGGATACAGAACCTTTTCCGGTCCGTCCATCGCACAGAGTGCAATTTTAATAATTGGATCCGTAATCTGATAGAGCGTCGAATACGATGCATCCGTAAATTGTACATAGAAGTTGGAAATTTCTTTTTGGAATTGTGCTTTTGCTGTGTTGGGATAATAAATGCTCTTGATGCCGCATAGTACTGGCACAGCATTCGGCAGCTGCTGACAGATATCCAGTACAGCATGTACAATAGAAAATGGCATACACTGATAAACAGGCGGCTGTCCCGGAATGCGGACATGTGCTCCATTGTCACAAATCAGCAGCAACGAATCCGTTTTTTCCTGAAACAGTGTCTGCAAAGCCGGATAAGACCGACCACTTGCAACAGCAAAGGCAACTTTCTTTTCTGTAAGAACCTGTAAAAGCTGCGGAAATTCTGCTGGCAGCCTTTTTTCGTCATCCAAAAGTGTTCCATCCATATCCGTCACAATCAATTTCACCATATATTTTCAACCTCTTTTCTTTTTTTACAAGAATAGTATAACACAGCTAAAAAAAACAAACAAGCCTTATTTACAATTTTTCCGAAAAATCCTCTGCATATTCCTGCTCACAGGAATCAATTTTCAAATGATAGAGTGGATTACCCTGCCGAATGGCAACTGCGGTCAAGCTGGCTCAGCTTGGCGGAGGGTTATTCCCCACAGTGTGGGGAAATGTCCCGAAGGGACAAAAGGGAAGGGCATCCTCTGAACTGGGGACAAGCTGTCCCCCTTGCAGAGAAAACGAGTTGGATAAGATAACGAAATAAAGAATAAGCTGCCGCTGTCCGCCCTCTAAAATAACAAAACGATGCAGAATGTAGAAATTTAGAGTGATTTGGCTGCAAATTTGGACACCGAAACAGGGCGGACAGCGGACACAGGCAGACAGCGTAGCGAATCTGCCGGCGGAAGTGGGATCGTTATCCGTGAGGGAAAATACAAAATAGATTTGCGTGATTCCTGCTGCAACCCACTTGACAAATACCCCATAGGGGTATATAATGAGAATATCGCCGAAAAGGAGGCAGATACAATGGAAAAGAACACAAAAGAAACATGTCCCTGCTGTCAAAAGAAAAAGGTACGGTCAGAGGAAGAATACACAAAACTCATCCACCGGCTGAACCGCATTGAGGGACAAATTCGAGGGATTCGTGGCATGGTGGAAAAAAGTGCATACTGTCCGGATATTCTGGTACAGGTTGCCGCCGTCAACGCTGCCCTTCATGCATTTAATCGAGAGTTGCTGGCACAGCATATTCGCACTTGCGTTGCACAGGACATTCGAAACGGAAATGATGAAGTCATTGAAGAATTGGTTGTCACCCTGCAAAAGCTGATGAAATGAACAGTTGCTCGCAGCCAAAATCCAGAAACGGAGGTTTTTGTTATGAAAAAAGAACGGTATTCCGTCACAGGCATGACATGCAGTGCATGCAGTGCCCATGTACAAAAAGCAGTTGCCGCAGTAAACGGTGTGCAGTCTGTACAGGTCAACCTGCTCCAAAACAATATGACAGTGGAATTTGACGAAACAATAGCGACACCAGAGGCTATTTTTTCTGCGGTCAAAAAAGCTGGGTATGGGGCAGCTCCCTTCTCACAATCCACTACAGGAACCAACACCACCAATCCCCAGCCAGTTGTTTCTGCACATGCAGAACGAAATCGGTTGATTTGCTCTATCATTTTCTTAGTGCCATTGTTCTATATCGGAATGGGGCATATGATTGGTTTTCCGCTGCCTTCTTTTCTACAAGGACATAGCAGTATGATGCTGATTGCCTTAATAGAACTGGTTTTAGTAATTCCGATTCTCTTCCTCAACCGAAAATATTTTATCAAAGGGACAACAACATTGCTTCACGGTGCTCCAACCATGGATACCCTAATTGCACTTGGTGCAGCAGCTTCATTCTGCTACAGTCTTTATGCAACCTTTGCCATTGCCTACGATATGGGGCAAATGGACATGGATGCTGCACATAGTCACATGAACCAACTCTATTATGAATCAGCCGGTATGATTTTAACGCTGATTTCGCTCGGTAAATTTTTAGAGGTGCGTTCTAAAGCAAAAACAACAGATGCCATTTCTTCGCTGGTCAAACTGACACCACAAACTGCTCTGGTGCGGCGAAATGGCATCGAACAGGAAATTCCAACTGCTTCTATTCGGGTAGGTGATACCATTTTAGTGAAAACCGGTGCTGCCATTCCGGCAGACGGTACAGTTCTCACGGGACAAGGTTCTGTGGATGAATCTGCTCTAACCGGAGAAAGTCTGCCAGTTGAAAAGCAAGCCGGTGACCGCATTCTCAGTGCAACTGTCTGCCATTCCGGCTATCTGGAATATCGTGCCGAACAAGTCGGTGCAGATACGACTCTTTCCCAGATTATAAAACTGGTAGAAGAAGCCGGCAGTTCCAAAGCACCAATTGCCCGTCTGGCAGATAAAATCAGCGGTGTATTTGTACCAATTGTCATTGGCATTGCCATTGTTACCTTGATTGTCTGGCTGCTCACAGGAAATCCCTTCGGCATGGCATTAAAAGCAGCTGTTTCGGTACTGGTCATTTCCTGTCCGTGTGCATTGGGACTTGCCACACCAACAGCGATTATGGTTGGAACAGGACAAGGTGCCAAGAACGGCATTCTGATCAAATCCGCCGAAAGTCTGGAAACCGCACACAGCGTGAAAACCGTGGTACTGGATAAGACTGGCACCTTGACAGAAGGCATTCCAACCGTCATGGATGTACTGCCAGAAGAAACGGCTTCCACAAATGAACTGCTTGCCATTGCCTATGCTCTGGAGCAGCCGTCTGAACATCCGCTTGCTGCTGCCATTGCAGCGTATTGTAAGAACCATGACGTTCCACTGCAAACAGTAGAACAGTTTAAACAAACTGCCGGACAAGGTGTCTCTGGTATTGTCAATGGCATGTACTGCCTCGGTGGAAACCGTAAAATGATGCAGGAAAACGGCATTGCTCTGCCAAACGCTGCAAAACAGGATGCCTTTGCAAAAGAGGGAAAAACACCGCTTTATTTTGCTGCAAATGGAAACCTGCTTGGTATACTGACCGCTGCTGACCCAATTCGGCAGACCAGCCGCACAGCAGTGACTGCCATGCAGAAAATGGGGCTGGATGTCATTTTACTAACCGGCGACAACCAACTGACCGCAGAAGCCATTGCAAAACAAGCTGGCATTTCGCATGTCATTGCAGATGTTTTACCACAGGACAAGGCAATGCAGGTAAAGAAACTGCAAGCAGATGGAAAAAAGACTGCTATGATTGGAGATGGCATTAACGATGCACCTGCACTGGCACAGGCAGATGTTGGGATTGCCATTGGTGCCGGAACCGATGCTGCCATTGCATCTGCTGATATTGTGCTGATGCGAAATGATTTACAGGACGCTGTCACTGCGATTCAACTGAGCCGTGCCACTATCCGCAACATCAAGGAAAACTTATTCTGGGCATTTATCTATAATCTCATTGGCATTCCGATTGCTGCTGGTGTATTCTATCCTATTTTAGGATGGGAGCTGAATCCCATGTTCGGTGCAGCAGCTATGAGCTTTAGTTCCGTCTTTGTCGTCAGCAATGCCCTTCGATTAAAACGATTCCGTCCATTTGGCACGAAAAAAACAGATGCTGCACCAGAAACAAAAATACCTGCTGATGAAGAAACCATTGTACAGATTAAGGGGATGATGTGTGAACACTGCGTCGCCGCTGTTACAAAGGCATTGCAAGGGTTGAATGGTGTAGAAACTGTACGTGTTGTACTGACAGAAAATCGTGCCTACCTGAAAGGCAATGTCTCAGAAGAATCTATTCGGCAAGCAATCCAAGAAGCTGGATATAAGGTGACAAAAATACAAAGATAATAGAATTGATAGAAAAGCGGCTTGTTTGCATGAAACAAGCCGCTTTTTAGTGTTTTAATTTTATCCAATTGCATTCAAAATGGTTAACGCAAGCAATCCCACTATACAGATTACAGTAACAGGTGCTGTCAAGTAAACCAATGTTTTCTTTCCCCCGCTCACCTGTGGAACGGTGTTCTCCAATCGGAACGTTTCCCGATGCTTTGCCAGCTCGATGATAAACAGAACAACTCCTGTAATCACCAGCCCCATTACCAGTATTCCCATCAATCCAATGATTGCAAATTGTCCCATATGTTCCAAAACATACGTCGATTCCATATTGCTGGTATTGCTCATATCAATACCACTTATCGCAATCGACTGTATCGCACCGATAAAATTCATAATAAAGTGCACGATCATTGCTGGCAAAACGGAACGAGTCTTTGCGGTCAAGAATGCTACACAAATGCCCAGCGTTGCTGTATAGATAGTTTGTGCATAGTTGCCATGCCACAATCCAAAGAAAATACCAGTCATAATCACAGCAAACCATCCACCAAACCGTTCTGCATTGCGGAACAGCGTTGCACGGAACAGCATTTCTTCAAAAATCGGGGCTAAGATTGCAAATGCAAGAAAGTTAGTGAGATAGCCGAGCCAGTTTTGTTCTGCTACCATAGAAGGAGCATGTAGTTCCATACCTGTCAGCATTTGCATGATATTGAAAAAGATGCTGCTGAAAAAAGAGGCTGCATAAATCAACCCCAATGCAATCAAACACCAGCGTATCAACTGACCAGCTGTTGCCTGTGGTTTGCAGTAACTGTCCTTCAGCTTCCAGCCGATTTTTCTGCCCAGAACAGCACGGAAAATCAGAAGCAGCAACGGTACAACAATCACATATTGGAAGAGAAAGATACAAATCTGACAAAACGCCGTATAATATGTCCCCGTTTCATTCATCACCTTCGGCAAAAGCAGACGGATTACAGATGAACCGCTGAGCACCAATACATAAAATAATATCAGTAAAAGCGAATTGGCATTCGACGCTTTTCGTAATGCTTTTTTAAGATTTTGTTCCATAACTTAATACTCCTTTTTTTCCATTGATTTTGTAGAACAGAAAATCGAAATCGGCAGTATCAGCAATACAGCAGCCAAAATACCTGCCAAAGCCATTCCATTCACATTTGGCAGCTCCATTTCAGCACCACTGAAGAGACCAATCAGACCACCAAATCCACCGCAAAGAATCATAAAAACAATTTTCCCCTTCTGATAGCCAATCTTATAATATAATGGTAATAGAATGCACTGTACAATCACACCGCACAAAACGAAAAATACACAATTTTCCAGGTGAACAGCATCTTTCGTCAACCACAACAGAATTGCACTGCAACATACACATGTCAGCACAGAAAAGACTATCAGCAGAATATACTTTTCTAACACCATCTGTTTCCGGCTGCATGGCAGAGAAAACAGCCACGGCAGGGTATTTTCCTGTTGTTCCTGTGCCAGTGTAGAACAAGGAAGCAGTGTGAAAAAAACGGGCAGCATCGTAATAAAGTTCAGTGGGAAATGATCATTTCCGCTGCGAATGGAAAAAATCAGAAAAACAGCAAAAATAGCACCCAGCATGACAAATTGCATACGTAATATCTTAAAGTCCTTCCAGATTAGACCAAACATAATCAACCTCTCCTTAAAAATCTTTTTTCTGATATTGTAAGATACTAATGCAGATAGAAACAATGTGTAATATTATAAGAATGGCTACTATAATACCAATGAGTGCATAGCCTGAAATAGGCAGCATCCGCAGACTTTTTCCCAATTGCTCTCCCATTCCTGAACCGCCAATACCAATCAATGCACCGATGATGAGAAGAACAATCGCACCACGCTGTGCCCCGAGCCAAATGGAAAGCGGTATATAAATCGTATTGAACAACAAAATAATACCAATAGAAAATAGCATTATTTCCATTCCGCTTTGCAAAATGGCGAATAACAACAAGGTATAGCCACCAACTACTGCCGCACAAATCCATGTGACAACATAATTGACCAGTGCAACCTGTTTCCGTGTAACAGGAAGTATCATCAGCAAGTCTGCATTTTTTTCCTGTTCTTCTGTTTGCAGCATAAAAATAGGAATCATGCCAGAATAGATGGAAAGAAATCCAATGGCAAAGCCAAAATAATAGTGATCACCATCTCCTGCATGTGTAATGGTACAAATAATCCCTACCGTCAGCACGACTGCCGCTGTAATCAACAGCACCCAGATCAATGCTTTGAACTGTTTCCAGAGAACCCGAAAGCGATACCAGAGTAGTGTACTCATTTTGCACTTCCTCCTGCATACTTAGTTAGAAAAATCATAATATCCTCAATGCCAATCGGTTCTGCCTGTATCGAAGACGGCAGCATTTCTCGTTTGCAAAGCAATTCCACATGATATGGTGTATCCCGTTTTCCACAAATTGCTTCCTTTGGCAAACTGTTTGCTGTTTCCGCACTGCATTGTACCATGCAGTAAGTATCCAGCAAGGTATCCCGTTCCATACTAAACAACAGCTTTCCCTGATGCAAAAATGTCACATAGTCGCAGATTTTTTCCAGATCACTGATAATATGCGAAGAAATCAGCACAGCATGTTCTCCATCGCTGACAAACTCCCGGAATACGTCCAGAATTTCTTCCCGCACCATTGGATCCAGCCCGGCGGTAACTTCATCCAGAATCAACAGCTTGGGATGATGGGAAAGTGCAGCCGCAACAGCAAGCTTTTTTTTCATGCCCATAGAAAACTCTTTAAACTTTTTCTTCTCCGGCAGTTGAAATCGTTCTATGTATTGCCAGTATAAATCAGCATCCCAGTTGGTATAAATCCGTTTCAGCATCTGATTGACATCATTTGTATTAAAACTTTGCGGAAAATTTGCCGTATCCAGTACCACGCCAATTTCCTGCTTCAAAGCTGCATTTTCCACCGTTGCATCCTGTCCCAATATAGTAATGCTTCCGCTGTCTGGATAGACCAGATGCAACATAGACTTCATAACGGTTGTTTTTCCTGCACCGTTCTCTCCAATAAAGCCCATGACATATCCCATTGGCAGGGAAAAGCTTACATGATCCAGTTCAAATTTCGGATATTGCTTGCACAAGTCTGTCAGTTCGATTGCGTATTGCATGATGAATCCTCCTCAAAAATTATATTCAGCATTTCCTGTAAATCTGTTTTAGAAAGACCACAGCCTTTTGCCAGTTCTGCAATGGCTTCCACATGCTCCTCAATTTGCCGCAGCCATTCCTCTCTTAGTACCTCCATGTTTTTTCTGGCAACAAACACACCCTTGCCAGCAATGGTATAAACAAACCCATCCCGTTCCAATTCTTCATAAGCACGTTTCGTTGTAATAATACTAATACGAAGTTCCTTCGCCAAACTGCGAATAGAAGGCAGTATCGTATCTTCTGTTAACGAACCGCTAATAATTTGTTCCTTAATTTGCTGATAAATTTGCTGATAAATCGGCGTAGCAGTGTTGTTGCGAATCATCAGCTGCATGTGCATTCCTCCTTATCTACCGTATATATACAGTATACACAGTAGATACAGTTTTGTCAATGGGGATGCTCTACAATTTACAATTTATTCAAAAAAGCGGCAACCTGCAAATATCATTACAGGTTGCCGCTCCTATTTACGCACATTTTTTGGAATAAATTGTAAAAAATTACTTGCAACTTGCAAACACACGCATCATACTCAATGCATTTGCGTTTCCAGCAGTTCCATTGCTTGTTTCAACTGTGTATCATTGTCTGGATTGGGATGGTCAAAGTCAATCGTTTCATAATCTTCCTGAATGATCACATCCGGTGTAATACCGACCTTATGATAGCATTCACCCTTAGTGGTTTGGTAGGTAGCAACCGTCAAGGTGACTGCACCACCGTCTTTCATCTCCACAGTATTCTGCATAATCCCTTTCCCAAACGTCTGTTCTCCAATAACTTCAGCCTTACCAAAATCCTTTAAAGAAGCCGTAAATAGCTCTGCGGCACTCGCTGTATTGCCGTTGACCAATACCATCATAGGCAGCTGCAATTCATTCGCATCCGAATGTACTAAAAGCTTTGTTTCCCCATTGTTATACGTTGCTGTTGCAATATCGCCTTCCGGTAATAAGGGATCCACAATCCTTTCCAGCGCAGCAACCAGCCCACCGCCATTTTCTCGCACATCAAATACGAGTGCCTTCGCACCACCTTTCAACAAGTTTTGCAAGGCTGCTTGAAACTGCTCTACTGTATTTTCCTTAAAGGATGCAATCCGAATATAGCCAACTTGGTTCTCCAACATGACACCATAAGCAGAAATAAGCTCTATTTCCTTTCGCAAAACTGTTTTTTTCAACTCTGTCTCTCCACGCTGCACAGTCAATTCCACACTGGTATCCACCTCGCCACGGACACGATTGACTGCCTCCTGATAGCCAAGGTCGGCAACTGTCTCATCATCTACAGCTGTAATTACATCATCTGTCTGTAAACCTGCCAGCTTTGCCGGTGACGGATCTTCCAAGGAGATAATTTGCAAACCACTGCCGTCCTCTGTCAACGTAACTGTAACACCAATGCCAACAGAGACACCTGCCTCATTGCTTTGCCACTGCTGATATTCCCCCGGTGTCAAATAACCGGAATACGGATCTTCCAATGCACTCACATAACCTTTTAAGGCACCGTCCATCAATGTTTCCGTATCCACTTCTTCATAATAATCCGACTCCACAACTTGCTCCAGATTTTCCAACCGTTCACAGTCCCCCAAGGCAGTCTGTGTTGCCTTTAACGCCACACCCAGACGATATGCCAACAGGCTCATAAACACTGCAAACGCAAGCAGTACGCCGATCAGCATTCGTTTCCAAAAGATATTCCACCGCATTACATCCCATTCCTTTCTAAAAAACAGAGCAGAACGACTGTTTTTTCAGCCCCCCTGCTCTGTCCTGATATCATATTCTATTCCAAAATAACCGTTTTATGTCGCTTCTAACTAATCAATACAGATAACCGCTCGGATCAACACGGCTGCCATTTACACGAATTTCAAAGTGCAGATGGTAACCAGTAGACCAACCAGTTGAACCAACGTAACCAATCACATCACCTTGGCTAACCTGCTGTCCGTAAGACACATTTAAAGAAGCCATATGTCCATATACAGTGGAGTATGTACCATCATGTTCAATGATGCAGTAGTTTCCATAACCACCGCCGCATCCACAGCTGGAATTCTTGCCATAGTTATGACTGCAACCGCTGCTAACATAAATAACAGTACCACCTCTGGATGCTACCACTGGTGCACCACTGATACCGCCGCCTGCAATATCAATACCGCCATGGTTGCTGCCCCAGCGGGAACCATAGCCACTGGAGATGTAATAGAAGCCCGGTACCGGCCATGCAAACTGCGACTCATTATATGGTTCTGTGGTTGTTGCCACCGTAGTTGTAGTGGTCGATGCCGTTGTCGTTGGTGCAGTCGTTTCAGCTGTTGTAGTAGTGGTCGCAGTAGTAGTTTCTTCCGTCTCCGGCTCCGTTTCTACAAACTCTGTTGTAGTAGTGGTTGTAGCTGCCGCTTCTGTTGTCTCTACCTCTTCATACGGTACAGTCGTTACCTCTGCCTCTGTCGTAGTGGTAACAACAGTCGTTTCCTCCCACACTTTTTCCTCTGAATCTGTCCAATCTGTAGTGGTGGTAGTTGTTGCAGAAGTTGTAGTGGTTTCCGTATCGTCATCTACATCCACATCCACATCTGCAACTGTTGTTGTCGTTGTTGTAGTGGTGGTCGTAGTCGTCGTAGTTGTAGTGGTTGCAGCCGCACGAGTCGCTTCCTGTGCCTTGCGAATGGCAGCCTGAATCTGTTCCGATTCTGCCTCCTTTATGGCACTATCTGCTTCCAGTGCTTCGATATCTGCATGCAGAGAAGATTCTTCTGATGCCAGACGAACGGCTTCATCCGTAGACATTGCATAATCATCCTGCAATTGCTGCAATGCGTCTGCAAACTCCTCTTTTTTCTGCTTTTCAGAAGACTTCTGTTCTGCCAGAGCATTCTTCTCATCTTCTAAAGCCTGTTGTTTTTCTTCGCAAGTTTCCAACTTACTTTTCAAGTCAGAAACCAGCTCATTGTCATGCTTGGCAATTCTGGACATGAGATCATACTTGGAAAGCAAATCGTAGAAGTCTGTAGAACCAACCAGTGCAGATGCAAGGCTGTCATTTCCCTGTACATACATTGCACGCAGCCGCTGCTTAAACGCTTCCAGACCGTCTGCAATTTCTACATCCAGTGCTGCAATCTCATTCTTTAAATCGCAAATTTCCTGTTCTTTGTCGGTAATTGCGTCTTCCAGACGAGTCAATTCCTCATCGACAATCTGCAAATTGGACTGCTGCAAAGCAATCTTCTCTTCCAGAGCCTTCTGGAAGTCTGCCTGTTCCTGCTTATCGCTTCCCAGGCTTTCCAATTCCTTTTGCTTCTGTGCAATCTTATCTGCATTTGCTTGTTTTTCGCTCTGCAATTCTGCCAATGTCATCGCCGAAACTGGAACCGATGTCACACCGGTACCACTATAAACACCAGCTGTTAAAATCGCACTGCAAAGTACAACAGATAGGAATCGCTTCATCCATTTTAAACGCATCATATACTGTTTCCTCCTTTTAGACATTCAGATGTTTTCTCATAGACAAGACGCTGCCCAGTGCACCAAACAGCACACCAATGCCAATATAGGCAACCACAACGACTCCGGCAACTTGTCCGAACGACATAATACTGTTTCTGCCGATGACAGAAACAATATCCGTCTGCTGCGTCACAAGATTGACAAGGGAATCATAGCTGACCCATGTGATCGCAAACGCCACACAGCCAGCAAGGAATCCTGTCACCATGCCTTCTACGAAAAAAGGAATCCGAATGAATGCATTGGTCGCACCAACATATTTCATAATCTGAATTTCGGAACGTCTTGCAAACACACTCGCTTTAGTGGTATTTGCAATAATCACGAGGGAGATAACGATGAGTGCAATGATAATCACACTGCATACAATCGTAATGATCCGCCGCAGTTCCATCAACAGATTGACAAAATCCATTGGTGCACGAATGGAATAGATATGATCCAGAACTTCAATCTGGACAATGGTATCTTCAATCCGGTCGATGTCCTTCACCCGAAGGCGATACGCATCCACCAAAGGATTGTCATCACCAAGAGAATCGAAAAGCATTTGATAATCATCCATACTTGCCTTCAAATCTTCAAACGATTCTTCTTTGGAATAAAAATTAACATCTGCAACGTTATCAATCTGGCTCAGCTGTCCTTTTAAAACACTAATCTGTTCATCATTTGTATCTTCATTCAAATAGACAATAATCTCATTTTTATCCTCAATACCGCCCACCATAGAAGAGATATTCAGATAGAACAGCGTTGCCACGCCAACCAGCAGCAGAGAAACCAGCAGGACACAAAATGAGGCAAATGCCATCATCCGGTTCTTCCAGATATTCTCCACACCCTGTCCGGCTAAATACTTCAAGCCACTAACTTTCATGAATTAAATTGCCTCCAACTACTTCGTCAAACACAATTCGCCCCTGCTGAATCGTGATAATCCGCCCGCCGAAATAACGAACCAGACTATGCTCATGTGTTACCATCAGAATAGTGGTACCACATTCATTGATCTCACGCAGCAGGTCTACGATCTCATAGGAAAGTTCCGGGTCAATATTACCGGTTGGTTCGTCTGCAATAATCAGCTGCGGGTCGTTTACCAATGCTCTTGCAATGGCAACTCGCTGCATTTCACCGCCGGACAGCTCATTTGGATAATTTTTCGCCTTATCCTGCAAGCCGACCAGATCAATTACATAAGCCACTCGTTTCTTGATGTACTGCGTCGGTGCATCAATGACACGCAGCACGAATGCAATGTTTTCATATACCGTCATGGACGGAATCAGACGGAAATCCTGAAAGACAAAACCAATCGTACGCCGCAAAGCTGGCACCTGCCGCCGTTTCAGTTTTCCGAGATGGTAGCCGTTGACGAAAACCGTACCGCTGCTTGGATTGATTTCCTTGAGAATCAACTTAATCATGGTACTTTTTCCCGCACCGGACGGTCCAACGACAAACGCAAAGTCACCGTCATTGATTTTCAGATTGACATTGTGCAATGCATCGACACCGCCGGAATACACGACAGAGACATCTCTCATTTCCACCATGTGTACTATACAGTCCTTTCTATGTTCGGATAGATTACAGACCAAAATTTCTTAGAACTTTGCCGGACTTGCTGACAGATAACGTTTTACCATCAATGCAATTTTAAAGATAATTGCGTGATCAAACTCCCGCAGATCCAGACCCGTCAGCTTCTTGATTTTTTCCAGCCGATACACCAGTGTATTCCGATGTACAAACAACTTTCTGGATGTTTCTGAAACATTCAGGTTGTTCTCAAAGAATTTCTGAATCGTGAACAATGTTTCATGATCCAGTGATTCAATGCTGCCACGCTTAAATACTTCGTGCAAAAAAGTTTCACAAAGCGTCGTTGGCAGGTGATAAATCAAGCGTGCAATGCCCAGATTATCGTAGCTGACAATGGCTTTATCCGTATCAAATACCTTTCCCACTTCCAGAGCGGTCTGTGCCTCCTTGAAGGAACGGGACAGTTCTTTGATACTGTCCACAATCGTACCGATACCGACATTGACACGGGTATAAAATTCGCCGCTGAGCGTATCCGCAATGGAACGTGCCAGTTTTTCCAGATCCTTAGCATCCACAGCACCCTTAATTTCCTTTACCAATACAATATCGCATTCTGAAATGGTAAAGACAAAATCCTTATTCTTATCCGGGAAGAGATTCTGGATCACATCATAAGCAGAAACATCATTGACAGAGACAATCCGAATCAACAAAACGACCCGGTTGACCTCCGCACTGAAATGCAGCTCTCTTGCTTTAATGACAATGTCCCCCGGCAGTACGTTATCCAATACCACATTTTTAATGAAGTTATTCCGGTCGTACTTCTCATCATAATATTGTTTTACATTAAATAAAGCAATTGCAAGAATATTTGCATATTTTGCAGCCGCATCGTCTATGCCTTCTACAAACACCGCATATTCCGGCTTATTTGGAGAACCAAACGGCTTATATGTATATCCGTCCCGAATAAAAATATCATGGATATCACTCAGATCCAGAGAAACGAATTCATTGGTGGTGCCGACTTTGGTCAGATCACTGCACGCAATAATGGTGGCAGTATCATCCACCACGCCGACGGTCGCATCAATGGTATCCCGCATCTGATGGACAAGCCCCTGAAACAATCGATTCGACATATTGAAACATCCTTTCGTTTTCTATCTTATACAACAACGCAAAACGGTTTCTTGTCCGTTATCCGAGCAGACCGCTCGAATATATTAAAAATTGTAGCACATTCAATCGCAAAAAGATATAGACGAATTGTAAAATTTATATTTTTCATGAAACTATCACAAAAGAAATGCGACAAATGGATAAATTCCTATGTCCATGCCGAAAAAATAGAATTACATCTTTTCCGGACAGTCAATTTTCAAAATCCGCAGCGTATTCCGCAGTGCCTGTTTTGCTGCCTTGCAAAGCAACAGACGAGCCTGCTGTACATTTGGCTCTGCATGTTTTACGGTGCAGGCATCATAAAACTTATGGAACAATGTAGCCAGTTCTGTTGCATACTTTGTTATTTCTGATGGATCATAAGCAGCGGCAGCAGCATCAATTCGTGACGGCAGAGTTGCCAGATGGCGAATCAATGCAATCTCCTGTGGCTGTTCTAACAACTGCAAAACAGACCAATCTGTCTGCTCTGTAGAAACCCCGGCTTCTTCCATATTCCGCAGCAAGCTGCAAATTCTTGCATGGGCATACTGTACATAGTAAACGGGATTCTGCGAAGACTTTTCCACAGCCAGATCCAGATCAAATTCAAAGTGGGAGTTTGCTTCTCTGGTATTAAAGAAGAACCGTGCCGCATCAATCGGAATTTCTTCCAACAATGTGACCAGTGTAATTGCCTTACCACTCCGCTTAGAAAGCTTCACCACTTCGCCGTCCCGCATCAACATTACCATCTGCATCAGGACAACATCCAACCGATTGGCGTCTACTCCCATTGCTGTTAAAGCAGCTTTCAATCTTGGTACATAGCCATGATGGTCAGCACCGAGAATATCAATGGCACGATCAAATTTTCGGGTCATCAATTTGTCATAGTGATAAGCAATATCCGGTACAATATAAGTTGGAATCCCATTTGCACGCACCAAAACAAAATCTTTATCTGCACCGAAATCTGTCGCCTTAAACCAAACCGCACCCTCTTGCTCATAGGTATACCCACGATTGGTCAGCTCTTCTACCACATGCTTCACACTGCCATCTTTGTGCAGGGTGCTCTCCCGGAACCAGTTGTCATAGACAATCCGGTACTTTTTCAGATCTCGTTCCAGTCCGGCAATATTTTTTGGCAATGCATAGCCAACCAGTGCGTCTCGCCGTTCCTTGCTATCGCAGTGTACATATTGATCTCCATAGATTTCTCGGAATGCTTCCGCATGTTCAATAATATCTACACCTTGATATGCATCCTCCGGCATCTCCACAGATGGATCAAACAACTGCAAATATCGCACTTCCAGAGAGGTGGCGAATTTTTCAATCTGATTGCCAGCATCATTGATGTAAAATTCCCGCTTGGCATCATATCCAGCCCAGTTCAGAATTTCTGCCAGACTGTCGCCCAAAGCACCGCCTCTGGCATTGCCGACATGCATTGGTCCTGTCGGATTCGCAGAGACAAACTCCACCAGAATCCGCTTACCAGCACCAGTTTCTGTTCTGCCGTAGTCATCGCCTTCCTGTAGTACTGTTTCCACAGTACGGGAAAACCACTGCTGCTTCAGAAAGAAGTTCAAAAAGCCCGGTCCTGCAATTTCCGCCCGTTCAAAATCCGTTCCCTGCAATTGCAGCTCGCTGCAAATTGCTTCTGCAATTTTTCTCGGCGGCATGTGAAATGCCTTAGCGTTTACCATTGCAATATTGGCTGCAAAGTCGCCATGGGATTTATCCGCCGGTACTTCAATCCGAAATGCATTCATCGGTTCTGCCGGCAGTGTACCGGCAGAAACTGCACGCCCAACGCTGTCTAATAATAATGTATATAGTGCCTTTTCAGCAAGCTTCATACAATCTGCCATTTCCCGTTTTCCTCACTCTCTTTATGCTTCCTGCTTCACTCTGGAAATCTCCAGATAAATCTCATTATCTGACAAAAAAGAGGCATTCGCATCCAGCGTATACCGCAGATACAATTGTCCACCATCCGCCGTCAAATGATCTTCAATTTTATGCGTAAAAATGCCAACTGTAATATCCCCAAACGGTGTCCCATACAGGCAATAATGTTTTTTTCCAACTTCAATCATCAGATTGGAATTGGCAGACCCCGTTCGGATAATTGAAACACAACGACCACCTGTTCCTATGATCTCTGTGGTAGAGCCTTCAAATCCAGTGGCTTCCGACTCTTCATAGGAAACACGCCATTCCTTTTCCGTATGCTCGTATGTGCCTT
The DNA here is from genome assembly GCA_958448395.1 of uncultured Oscillospiraceae bacterium. GTDB lineage: Bacteria > Bacillota > Clostridia > Oscillospirales > Ruminococcaceae > Ruminococcus_C. Next base: position 50,109 of record CAUDDP010000001.1, read on the forward strand.
CTGTCCGCAATTCTGTCTCGTTTTCCTCTTCCTCATTTCGCTGCACACTCCGCAAAACGATCTCTACCTTTTCCTTCAACAGCCTGCCTCCTTCTGCCAGCAGCTCTGATAAACCGTACCGGTCACTTCCTTTTGTAAAAAATGAGCCGCATTCTCTGTGAACAGCTCTACACTGTCACTGACATAATAAACATTTTTTCCTGTTTCTGTCCGATCACTCAGCAGATTTTTTTCTGTAAGGCACTGCTTTGCATAGCCAGCTGTCTCTGCCCCCGGAGAAATCAGTGTGACATCTGCCCCCATGATATCACCAATCAAATCAGCAATGACTGGATAATGCGTACAGCCCAGAATCAAAGTATCCACTTCCTGTGCCTTAATCGGTGCAAGATATTCCTCTGCAACCAGACGGGTCACTGGATTATGAAAATCCGTATAACCGTTTTCCACCAGATGGACAAACAATGGACATGCCTGTGTGGCAACAAAGTAATCCGGATGCTGCTGCAAGATCGCTTTTTTATAGCTTTGGCTTTTAATGGTCGCTGGTGTTCCAATGATTCCAATTCGTTTGGTTCGAGTTGCCATACAGGCAGCCGCCACAGCCGGATAAATGACACCGGCAAATGGCATATCTGTTACAAATGGCTGATCCCCTACAACAGAACTGACTGTTCCGCAGGCAGCAATAATCATCTTTACCTGATACTGCCGCAGAAAGGCAACATCCTCTCTTGCATACCGCAAAATTGTTTCCGGACTGCGGCTGCCATATGGTACTCTTGCAGTATCTCCAAAATAAATGATATTTTCATGTGGCAGCAGATGATTCAGTTCTTTGACCGTTGTCAAACCGCCCAAGCCGGAGTCGAATACGCCAATGGCATCATTCTTCATCTCTTCTATCCTCTCTATCTATCACGATATAATTTTAGAGCAGATTTAATATATCCGTTCTGCATTTTCCATCGCCTGTTCTATCAGCTTATCCACCAGATAAGACTGTGACATGCCAAGATGCTCCATCAGTTTCGGATACATACTAATATTCGTAAAGCCCGGCAGCGTGTTGATTTCATTCAAAATGATTCCACCATCTTTTTGCAGGAAGAAATCCACACGAGACAATCCTTTGCAGCCCAATGCCTTGTAAGCCCTTACTGCCGTTTCCCGCAAGATATTAGACTGTGCATCCGTAATCCGTGCCGGTATGTATAGCTGTGAAGTACCTGTGATGTATTTGTCTTCATAGTCGTAAAATTCTGCAGCCGGCTGAATTTCCCCAACATAAGAAGCAAACGGTGCATCATAACCGAATACTGCCACTTCCAATTCCTTGCCGTCAATAAATTCCTCAATGACTACCTTGCAGTCATGAGAAAAGGCAATCTGAATGGCTTCTCTTAAAGATTCCATATCATTGGCCTTGTTGACACCAACAGAAGAACCTGCATTTGCCGGTTTTACGAAAACGGGGAATCCCAATGTCTCTGCAATTGCCTCACAGGTTTCCTCTAAACGGCTGATTTCCCGCTGGCTGACCGATGCCCATTTTGCAGTCCGAATTCCATTATAATCTAGTACCGTATGCGTCATGCATTTATCCATACAAAGGGCACTGCTGAGCGTACCGCAGCCGACATATGGCAGCTTTGCCATTTCCAGCAATCCCTGCAATCTGCCGTCCTCGCCATTTCTGCCATGCAGAACTGGAAATACCACATCTACCTTTTTTACATAGGTCTCCCCATTTTCAATGGTAATAATCCCTTTATGAATCGGGTCAGGAGAAATAATTGCAGCTGTACAGTCTGGATTCATTTCCCAAGTACCAGCAGCAATTTCGCTCACATCGCCCGGAAAATAAAGCCATCTGCCCTTTTTCGTAATGCCAATGCAGATGATTTCGTATTTATCCTTGGGAATGCTATTGATGACATTGGTTGCAGACATCAAAGAAACTTCGTATTCACTGGAAACGCCGCCGAATAAAACGGCTACTCTGATTTTTGCCATAGAAAAAACTCCTCACTTTATGCATTTATAGAAAGCTGCCAAAAAAAGCTCTCTATACAATAATCTATTTTATTATAGCAGATTTCATAACATTCTGCAAGCCTTTTTCTGCAAGTCGTGAAAATCTATTTCAAAACGGCATCTATCCCTGTAAAAAATCAGGCGGTAAAAGAAACCATTTGCCGACGGCATTTCCTTGGTGCCGTCACACAAAATTCCAAAAAAATGTTTTTCGGGATTTTTCAAAAAAATGCCTTGACAAATCCAAAAAAACATGATATAATAGCATTACCTCTTTTACAGGGGTTTCTTTTTGTGCCTTTTTACAGGAGAAACCTGTATTTGAGGGAGGCAAACGAACCGGCTCCCGCTGCGTCACGCAGAACGGGAGGAGTATATGAGCAGGAGGTGCCGATAATGAGAGTGAAGGTAACACTGGCTTGCACAGAATGCAAGCGTCGCAACTATGTAACCAAGAAGAACAAGCGTAATAATCCAGAACGGATTGAAATGAACAAGCACTGCAAGTTCTGCCGGAAGCATACTTTGCACAGAGAAACAAAGTGATGACTGGAGGTTCTGAAATGTCCGACAAAGAAAAGAAGACAGCTGCTTCTGAGGAAAAGGAAGAAAAAGCTGCCAAGAAGGAAAAAAAGGCAAAAGCCGCAGACTCCGGGAAATCCAAAAAAGAAAAAAAGTCAATCTTTAAGAGAATTGCCGCTTGGTTCAAGGATCTGAGAAAGGAATTCAAAAAAGTTGTATGGCCGACAAAACGATCGGTCTTCAACAATACACTCGTTGTATTGTGTGTTGTCATCATCGGCAGCGTGGTCATTGGTCTGCTGGATCTTGGCTTCCTGAAACTGATGGAATTTCTAATGGGACTTTCAAAGTAAAGACACAGGGAGGCCTTTTTTATGTCAGAAGCTGCAAAATGGTACGTAATCCACACTTATTCCGGTTATGAAAACAAAGTCGCACAGGATATTGAAAAGGTTGTAGAAAACCGGAAACTGCATGACATGATTTTGGAAGTGCGGGTTCCCACAGAAAAGGTAACAGAAATTACCGACGGCAAAACCAGAGAAGTCGAACGGAAAACCTTTCCGAGCTATGTGCTTCTCAAAATGATCTATACGGACGACACCTGGCACGTTGTGAAAAATATTCGCGGCGTAACCGGATTTGTTGGTCCAGCTTCCGAGCCGACTCCCCTCTCTGAGGCAGAAGTCGCTGCACTCGGTGTAGAAACAGGAACGACAACAGAAGTCAACTATGCAGTCGGCGATACAATTATGATCAGCGGCACTGCAATGGATGGTTTTGTTGGCGTCGTACAAAATATTAACATGGAAGACGGCACCGTCGACGTGATGGTTTCTATGTTCGGTCGGGAAACGCCGGCAACCGTGGCACTCAATCAAATCGTCCGTATGGACGCTTAAAAACGCATAAGCAAGCGGAATCTATTGGGATTCCCGTGGGAGGGCTGCTGCAAAAAAGCCCGCCGTTTACCACATTATGGAGGTGTGCAACATGGCACAGAAAGTTACAGGTTATATTAAGCTTCAAATTCCGGCAGGGAAAGCAACCCCTGCTCCGCCGGTTGGTCCTGCACTGGGTCAGCACGGTGTTAATATTATGGCATTCACAAAGGAATTCAACGAAAGAACCAAGAATGACATTGGTATGATCATTCCGGTTGTTATCACGGTTTATGCCGACCGTTCCTTTACATTCATCACCAAAACACCGCCGGCTGCTGTTCTGCTGAAGAAGGCCTGCGGTCTGGAGACTGCTTCCGGCGTTCCGAACAAGACAAAGGTTGCAAATATCACAAAAGAACAGATTAAGCAAATTGCGGAACACAAGATGCCAGACCTCAATGCTGGTTCTCTGGAAGCCGCTATGAGCATGATTGCTGGTACCGCACGTTCCATGGGAATTGTGGTTGTTGACTAAAAGAGAATGAAAATGCGGCATGTCGGTGCAGAACAACTCTGCACGGCTCTGTCTTCTCAAATGGTGGGAGGAGCATTCCGCTAATCGGCTGTGCGATCCAGCACACCGATATTACCACTGAATCAGGAGGAATCATATCAATGAAACACGGAAAAAAGTATGTTGACAGCCGCAAGGCTGTAGATGCCAGCAAACAGTATGCTTCCGAAGAAGCACTTGGGCTGGTTTGCCAGAACGCAAAGGCTAAATTTGATGAAACCGTAGAAGCACACATTCGTTTGGGCGTTGACTCCAGACATGCTGATCAGCAGGTTCGTGGTGCAGTTGTTCTGCCGAACGGCACTGGTAAAACGGTTCGTGTCTGTGTATTCTGCAAGGAAGATAAGTATGAAGCAGCAAAGGCTGCCGGTGCAGATTATGTCGGCGGTCAGGATCTCGTAGAAAAAATCACAAAAGAAAACTGGATGGATTTCGATGTTGTCATCGCTTCTCCGGACATGATGGGTCTGGTTGGTCGTTTGGGTAAAATCCTTGGTCCACGTGGCTTGATGCCGAACCCAAAGGCTGGTACTGTTACACCAGATGTTGCAAAGGCAATCACCGAAGCAAAGGCTGGTAAAATTGAGTACCGTTTGGACAAGACTAACATCATTCACTGCCCGATCGGAAAGGCTTCTTTCGGTACAGAAAAGCTGGTTCAGAACTTTGAAGTTCTAATGGATGCTATCGTAAAGGCAAAGCCGTCTGCTGCAAAGGGTACCTATCTGAAATCCTGCACCGTTACTTCTACAATGGGTGTTGGCGTAAAGGTTTCTACCACAAAGTATGGCGTTTGATCACAAAATTCACATTTTATAATGCAAAAACCGTACAACCTATCTTTGGACAGGCTGTACGGTTTTTTATTCGTTTTCTACACTTATTTTTTTGTAAAGCATAAAATTGTTCAGAGACGGCTTATTTATGATAAAAAACCAACCTGCTTATTTTCCCTGTCGTTCCGGATACGGTGTCTTCACATCAGTGCGTTCCATGAGATAGTCTACACTGGTGTGAAAAATATCTGCAATCTTCCCCAATATTTCCGGACTCGGCATCCGCACACCGGTTTCATAGCTGGAATATGTTCTGCGGTTGATAAACAATAAGTCTGCCATTTGTTGCTGCGTAAAATCCGCATCTTCCCGTAAATTGCGAATCCGCTGATAGATCATAAATTCCCCTCCTTTTTCTCTTTTATTCTATCATTCTACATTTTCTCCCATTGACATTTGGCACATATTGTGGCATAATGAGAGAAGATAGGAGGTGATTCTACATGGAACTGTATCAAAAACCTTATTTCGCATTATTTTCTGAAATCTGTAATACCATTGAATCGCTGGAAGCGATCCTGCAAGCAAATTCCCTGCCGGAACCTGTTCAAAATACCTTGCAAAAACAAATCCTGAACCTGAAAAAAAGCCAACAGCAAACAGAAGAATATCTGATTTCCAGACCATTTTTTTAATTTTTTAAAAAAAGACTTGACAAACGGCAAAAAATGTGATATAGTATAAAGCGTTGTGTAACGCAACCTGAATATCGTATTCTAAAGACAGCTGGTGGCATCTGCCGTAAATCCAGCCGAGGAATTGCTCTATCAAGAATGATACTGCCGCATTCCCTGTCGAATAGCGGCTTTTTTTTTTGATTGTGATAGCATTTCTTTGATACGATAACAATAGTATCGGAGGTGAATTCACATGGCAAGTGAAAAGATTCTGGAAAGCAAAAAGGCAAAGGTTGTCGCTCTGACTGAAAAGTTGCAGAACAGCGTTTCTTTCGTGCTGGTTGACTACAAGGGGATTACCGTGGAAGAAGATACCAAGCTGAGAAAAGAACTGCGGGAAGCAAATGTTTCTTACACCGTTGAAAAGAACTCTATGCTCCGTTTTGCATTTAAGGAAATGGGCATTGCAGATACATTCGAAGAAGTTCTGCACGGCACCACTGCGATCGCTGTTTCTAACGACGATCAGACTGCTCCGGCTCGTATTCTGGGCAAGTTCGCTGAAACCAAGCCAGAAAGCTTCAATCTGAAGGCTGGTTACGTAGAAGGCACTGCTTACGACACCGCCGGTGTTTTGGCACTGTCCAAGATCCCGTCCAAGGATGTTCTGTTGGCACAGCTCGTTGGTTCTTTGCAGGGACCGCTGCGGAAGCTGGCTGCTACTTTGCAGGCTCTGGCAGACAAGAAGAACGAAGAAGAAGCTGCATAAGGCAGCCATTCGTCCGTCGTCCGGCTGCCGCATGACGGCATAGCGGACAACTTTACAATATTATAAAGGAGATTACTATCATGGCATCTGAAAAGATTTTAAATTTCATTGAAGAAATCAAGACCCTGTCTGTTCTGGAACTGTCCGAACTGATCGACGCAATTCAGGAAGAATTCGGTGTAACTGCTGTTATGGCTACTGCTCCGGGTGCAGGTGCAGGTGCAGCTGCTGCTGAAGAAGAAAAGACCGAATTTGATGTTGTTCTGGCTTCCTTTGGTGACGCTAAGATGGCTGTTATCAAGGCTGCTAAGGACGCTCTGGGTCTGGGTCTGAAGGAAGCAAAGGCAGTTGTTGAATCTGCTCCGGCTACCATCAAGGAAGGCATTTCCAAGGCTGATGCAGAAGCTCTGAAGGCTAAGCTGGAAGAAGCTGGTGCAACCATCGAAATCAAGTAAGATTTTCGATTGTACAAAATCATTGATATCCTGCGGTTGTTATCTCACAGCCGCAGGATTTTTTGTATCTGCGTTGCTCGCTAATATAATGTGCGTGCGATAAAAATGCACGGAAATCAATTTTTTATTTTCTTTCACGGATACCAATCTCATTTCCGCCGGCAGATAAAACGCTCTCATCGAACTCACGTTGAAAATGGATTTCTGTGCAAATCATGCCGATGAACACATATTAACATGTACAACTTGAAAGCAGAGTGGCTCTGCAAAATATTTTGCAGAGCCTTTTACAGGAGAAAGTGCAGTACTGTCATCAGCACAACACCCGGTACACCAAGAATAACCGCCTGCATCAAGTTAAACAGGCTGACTTCCGGTGAAAAACCAATCCAATGTCCAAAATAATGCAGCAGCAACAATGCTGCCACACCGGTCAGTGTTCCCCGCAGCAGCGAACGGATGACATGCTTGCGATGTAGATAGAAACTGCCCATAAATAAAGCGAGTGCTGCCCAGATTGCCCAAAAAACAATACGTTCCATCCTGTTTCTTCCTCCGTCTTATGTCAATAAATAGGCCAATGCCATCATCAGTTTTTTATCTCCACCTTCTTTGTACAGCATGACCAACAGCACCAGAATCAAAATCTGATCTTTATCCAGCTTCTCCAGCAATTCCACTGGATTCCAATTCCCAAGAATACCAGCCTGCAATGATTTCTGTGATTCTTTCGGCGGTGGTGGTTTTGGTGCAGTTGGTTCTTCTCGCAGCGGTAAAAAATCATAGCTGGACGGCTGCGGTCTTTTTGGCGGTACGGCACGATGATACATCTCCCGGGAACGGCGAATGGCATCCTGCCGCATAGCATCGCCGTCCCTTCTGGTATATTGCGGCACACCGGTTCGCCTCCTTTTTGATACGCTTCAGCCTGTATACCGGCTTTTTCTGAAAGTAATACAGCAGTGCAGCACACTGCCCAAAAATCATATATGCGAAGACGATCCATTTAACGTCTGTTTTCCGGCAGATAAACTCTTGAAAATAATATTTTACAGCAAATCCTTCATCATACCGCTCTCTTTCAAAAGGGTCCACATCGAAAGCAGTTTCAGCAATTTTACTGCTTTCTCCACCTTCTTCTGCCGCTCTGCTCGTAAATGCGGTTTCAAAGCCAGCAATAGTGCAGCATCCGGATCCTCCCCAGCTGATCCCATCAGCTGAGATACTTTCATCAATGCACCCAAATCAAAACCGCCGCCACTCTCCTCTTCGGATTCTGCGGTATCTGCTGGCGACGTTTCCCCCTTCTCCTGTTCCCCTGCATCCAACTGCAACATTTGTGCCAATTCCTGCAATTGCTGCATACTTTCCGGGTCAGACAGCAGCGACTGCATTTTCTCCATCATACCATCCATGTAATTACTGCTTTCCCATCAGCTTTTCATATAATGCTTTCGCCTGCGGTGCATTCATCAGCTGTTCCATTTTCTTTGGATCTTTCAACAGATTCTGCATTGTAGCAGCTTCCTTTTTAGGCATTTTCTGCATCGCCTGCTCCAGTTTGCCAGACTCTAAATCTGACCGCAGCTGTTCCGGTGAAACACCTAACTTTTTTCCTACCATCTGTAATAATCCATCCATTTGCGAAGGCTGCATTTTCATCATGAACTCCTTTCAAAAAACAGGTTGTAATTACGGTACATTTATGCTATAATAGGAAGGGATGTCATTTTACATGACAGAACATTCCATGTTGTCACGCTCCATTTTTATTCACGTGTAAATTCATAAAAAATCAAATAGAAAGGATCCCTATCATGCGAATTATTGTACTATCCGATACCCATGGCAATTATCGGGTACTGGAAACGATTCTCACACGTCATGCGAATGCAGATGCCTGCATTCACCTCGGAGACGGTGAAACAGAAATAAGACAATTTTTATCCAATCATCCGGAATGGCAGCAAAAATTCTTTGCTGTAAAAGGAAATTGTGACTTTAACAACGAAATGCCAATGATCCTGACATTGGATCTCATTCCAAATCACCGGATTTTCGCTGCACATGGCAACCGTCATGCTGTCAACTATACCTCTGATATGATCTTACAAGCAGCAAAAGAACAGAATTGTGATATTGTCCTGCATGGACATACCCATGTCCGCTGTAAGGAATACCTGCCAGATGGTACTTACCTGCTGAATCCCGGCAGTGCTTCCCGCCCAAGAGACGGTATGCCGCCGTCCTATGCTTACATTGATTATGAAAAGGGCGGCATTTTCATCACACATATTTCTCTCTAACCCGATCCTCTATCCTTATTCTATGCAGAAATAAAAAAAAGTTTCCTGTATTTCTAACATTCCGGAGGTTTCTCATGATGCAGCTTACCATTCGCAAACCTTTTTCCAGCCATTCCGTTTACAAAAACTATTTACTTGCTTTTTTACTCGGCTTTGGAGCATTGTTCATTGTTTATCTGCCTGCCATATGCATGGAGCATGGCTACTTTTTCTATTACGGAGACTATAACTCTCAGCAGCTTCCGTTCTACTCGCTTGCCAATGACGCTGTCCGAAGCGGTAGTTTCGGCTGGAACTGGTATACCGATCTTGGTGCAAACTTCGTTGGCTCTTATGCCTTTTATCTATTGGGAAGCCCATTTTTCTGGTTGACCACCATTCTGCCAAGAAGCTGGGTACTCTATGCAATGCCAGTGCTGCTCTCTATGAAACATGGCATTGCTGCCCTGACTGCCTATGCCTACATACAACGATTTGTTCGCAGCCGAAATGCAGCACTGATTGGCGGTCTCCTTTATGCCTTCTCTGGTTTTCAGCTCTTCAACCTCTTTTTCAACCACTTTCAGGATGTCACTGCGTTTTTTCCGCTTATGCTGATTGCAATGGAAGAAGCTGTCAACCACAACCGAAAAGGCGTGTTTGCATTGTCTGTTGCACTAATGGGCTGTATCAACTACTTTTTCTTTACGGGACAAGCCGTTTTTCTGGTGCTGTATTTCATTGTACGCTGCTTCTCAAAGGACTTTCGGGCAACACCAAAAAAGTTTTTCCTGTTGGTGCTGGAGGCTGTTATCGGCGTACTGCTTGCCTGTTTTATGCTTCTGCCATCTGCATTGGCGATTCTGGCAAACAACCGCATTACTTCTCGGCTATACGGCATGGACATGCTTGCCTACAGCGATTCCACTCGCATCTGGCGGATCATCGAAAGCTTTTTCCTGATTCCGGATGTTCCAGCCAGACCCAACCTCTTCTACAGCAATGAGGCAAAATGGGCATCAATTGGCGGCTACTTACCGCTGTTTTCCATGGTCGGCGTTCTCTCTTTCTGCAAGCATAAGGACGGACATTGGGCAAAACGACTGGTACTCCTCTGTACAATTTGTGCCTGTATTCCTATTTTAAACAGCTGCTTCTATGCTTTAAACGGCTCTTACTATGCAAGATGGTTCTATATGCCCATTTGTATCATGGCATTGATGACTGCTTATGTATTAGACAACACAACCATTTCCGTGAAATACGGTTTTGGCATTACGACGCTGATGATGGCAGCATTTGGTTTGATTTCGATTCTGCCGAAAAAAGACGGCGATACGGTCACATGGGGGAAATTTGCAGAATATCCACTGTATTTCTATTTGACCCTCGGCATTTGTGTCATTTCCCTTGGAGCAGCTGGATTCTTATTCTACCGCAGAAAGAACGGAAAACCAATCTATGCAATCGCCCTGCCGTTAACCGTTGCCGCCTGCACCTTCTGCACCATGAGTGTGGTTTACTTTGGAGCGTATACACCAACACGGGCTGAGGAATACATTGACAAGGCAATTGACAAAGAAGGCGATGTCACCATTGCCGTTTCATCGGATGATTTCTTTCGGATTGATATTTCACAGGACAGGGATAATTATCCTATGTTCTGGGGACTCCCGTGTATGCGGACATTCCATAGTATCGTACCTGCTTCTATTATGGAATTCTATTCGGAAATCGGTGTCACCAGGGATGTTGCTTCCCGTGCTGAATTGGAATATAAGGCCATCCGTCATCTATTTTCTGTCCGGTATTACTTCGATGAAATCACGGAGTACAACTTAGAACCCGATGGCATTGACCTGCCGGGATTTTCCTACTATGATACCCAAAATGGTTTCTTCGTTTACAAGAATGATTATGCGTTGCCCATGGGATTTACGTTTGACACATATGTGGAAGAATCTCACTGGAAAAACCATACCGAAGAAGCACGCTGTAATTTACTGCTGCGTGCACTGGTGCTGAACCAGGAGCAAGTGGAACAATACGGGAAATGGATGCATCCTCTCCCTGTCTCTGACAGAACAATGACAGATGAGGATTTGCTGAAGGAATGCAAAGAACGGGCAGCAACTGCCTGTGAGACATTCCAATATGACAGCAAGGGATTCCAAGCAACCATCGAAACAGAATCGCCCAACCTGGTCTTTTTCAGTGTGCCATGGGACGAAGGCTGGTCAGCAGAAGTCAACGGAGAACCAGTAGACATTGAAAAAGTAGACATCGGCTTTATGGCAGTACCGGTATCGTCTGGAAATAGTAAAATTGTCTTTACCTATCACACCCCAGGACTGAAAACCGGTGCATTGCTCTCATTGGGTGGACTGGTATTGCTAATCGGCTATCTGACAACAGCGTATATTTTAAAAAAGAAATCGCATCCTTCTTTAGAAACTACCGTTTGCTGTATGGATTATACAGCAGAGGAAACAACGGATTTTCAAGCATAAACGCATTCTCAAACACCAAGCGAAAACAAGATCCATTACAGGTAGAAAGGAAGTTTCAAATGCATTTAAAAGAATTTACCAAGAGCAGTAAATTGGTCTATGAAGCAAAAATCTTTCATGTAACAAGAGACACGGCGGAATTGGAAGACGGCAAATTGGTACAGCGGGATGTGGTACACCACAGCGGTGGCGTATGCGTGGTACCGCTGACAGAACGCAATACCGTACTCATGGTACAACAATATCGCTATCCATTCCACGAAGTCACATTGGAGATTCCTGCTGGAAAGCGGGAAAAAGGAGAAGATCCGCTGCAATGTGGTCTGCGGGAACTGCGGGAAGAGGTCGGACGAACCTGCAAAAAGTATACAGAACTCGGATGCCTCTACCCAACACCAGCTTATGATACGGAGATCATTTATATGTACCTCGCACAGGAACTCTCCCAGCCCATGCAGCAGGAACTGGATGCCGGTGAATTTCTGGACATTATTGAGCTGCCATTAGAAGATGTCGTAAAAATGGTGATGGACGGAAAAATTCCAGATGCAAAAACCCAAACTGCCATCCTGAAAACCTGGACATTCCTGCAAATTCAGGGTAAAAAATAAGGACAGCCTGCTGTTTTTAAGCAGGTTGTCCCAAAAGAAAGCGATAATCAATGGTTAGAAATTACACATTTTGCGTATATTCTGTATTCTGTGCAGATGCCATTTCCGCCTCCATCAGTGCCAGGTGCTGTTTGTAGGTTTCCATAATCTGTGCTTCCATTTCCTTTCTGGCAGCAACAGAGATCGGATGCACGATATCCCGGAATACACCATTCTCATCTTTTCGGCTCGGCATTGCAACAAAAAGACGTTCATCACCCTGCACAATTTTGATGTCATGTACGGCAAGCATATTGTCCAGCGTGATGGAAACAATCGCACGCAGCCGTCCTTCTGTGATGATTCTTCTGATCTTGATATCTGTGATTTCCATAAGATGACCTCCTTTTAGACAGCGTAACCAGACTTGCAGCTGTGGCTACATTACCGGTTTTCCCGTATCCGCAGCTTATGGATAGTATGGGAAAAACCGGACAGACTATGCACATATTCCTTCCAACCCCGCATTTCTTTTTTGGGAATAGAAAGAATATGGATATCAGTATACACGAAGCAAATGAAAATTGCGATAAAGAAAAGAGTGATTTTTTTGAACAAAGAAATATTAAATTGTAAAAAACACATCCATTTCATTGGAATTGGCGGTTCTGGTATGTATCCGCTGGTACAAATTCTGCACACAAAGGGCTATTATATCACTGGCTCCGATAATAATGAATCGGAAACCCTGCAAGCCGTTCGGGATATGGGCATCCCAGTTATCCTGGGACAGCGTGCTGAAAACATCGAAGGGGCAGATTTAATCGTCTACACAGCTGCCATTATGGCAGATAATCCAGAGCTGATTGCTGCAAAAGAGGCAGAAAAAAACAACGGCGTGGATCTGATGGAACGCAGCGAATTGCTTGGTCTGGTCACAAGCTGGTATGACAATGCCATCTGTATTGCCGGCACACACGGAAAAACGACGACTACCTCCATGACAACACAGATTCTCTATGATGCCGGTGCTGACCCATCTGCTGTCATTGGCGGAAAACTTGCATGCATCCACGGCAGTGGACGCTGCGGTAAAAGTGATATTATGACCTGTGAAGCCTGTGAATTTGTGGATACTTTTTTGAAGCTGTATCCAGATATTGCCGTACTGCTGAACATTGATGCGGATCATCTGGACTATTTCGGTACAGTAGAAAACATCATCCGTTCGTTCCACAAGTTCGCAGAAAACACATCAAAAGTTATTATTTATAACGGAGATGACGAAAAAACCTGCAAAGCTGTGGAAGGTATTACCGGCAAGGAACTGATTACTTTCGGCAAACAGGAAGGCAATGATTATGTAGCTGAAAATATTGTACACGTTTCCGGACTGGAAACGCATTTCGATGTGCGATACCACGGCGAACTGCTTGGCACTGTTGTCTTAAATATTGCCGGTGTCCACAATGTTCTGAATGCACTGGCAGCCATTGCCGCTGCCCGTTACGTCGGTATTTCTTTTGAAGAAGCTGTCAAAGGACTCGGCAACTTCCATGGTGCCGGCAGACGCTTTGACAAAAAAGGAGAAGCCTGCGGCATTACTGTGGTAGATGATTACGGACATCATCCAACAGAATTGACCGTTACCCTACAGGCAGCCATGGAAATGCCGTTCCATGCAGTGTGGGCTGTCTTCCAACCATTTACCTTCTCTCGGACTGCCATGCTGCTGGACGACTTTGTAAAGGCACTTTCCATTCCGACCCATGCGGTGCTAACCGATATTATGGGTTCTCGGGAAAAGAATACCTATCACATTTTCACCCGTCAGCTCGGTGAAAAAATTCCGGGAGCTGTTTGGTTTCCACAAGACGAAACCGATCCGGAATCCAATGACGAACGAAAATACAAAAACTTTGCAGATGTTTGCCAATATGTCTGCGACCACGCCGAACCAGGGGATCTGGTCATTACAATGGGATGCGGCGACATCAATAAAGTAAATAAAATGATTTTGGAAGAATTACAGCACAGAGAACAGCTGAAAAAACAGGGATAAAACTGCAAATAGAAACATATTGTAATTCATCTGTTCTATGTTCTTGTCATGCAAACCATCTGCATTGGCATTTCCACAATTTCTTATCCACAATTTTTTTTACAAAAAACCTTTTCATTTTTTGAAAAATGGATTATAATAAAAGCTGCACATGGTGTATTCGGTACAGAAACCAAAATAGAAAGGATCCCCCAATATGACAAATAAAGTAAAAGTTGTAATCTGTGGGAAGGACTTTATGCTGCAAACAGCGGAATCTGCAAACTATGTCATCGGGCTTGCCCGTACACTGGAAAACCGAATTGCAGAAGTCTCCGGCACAAATAGCAGTACTTCCCCTTTTGCCGCTTCCATTATGGTTGCACTCTCCACACTGGATGATCTCAACAAGGCAACACAGCGTCTGGATGCTCTGCGGGAACAGGCAAAAGAATACGTGGACGAAGCCGGAAAAACCCGTCTCGCCTATGATAATGCCATGCTGGATGTCAAACGTCTTCAGGCAAGAGTGGACGCTCTTGAAAAAGAATTACAGAACACAAAACAATCTGCAAAGGTATGAGACAATATCCTGAGATTTTAGCCCCTGCGGGCAGCATGGAGGCACTGACTGCTGCCGTGAACTGCGGAACCGATGCTGTGTACCTTGGAGCAACCCTGTTTTCTGCCCGGCAGAATGCCCATAATTTTGATGCTGCTGCCCTACAGGAGGCCACTGCATTCTGCCATACAAACGGGGTAACCGTCTACTTAACAGTCAACACCCTTGTCTTTGATGCAGAATGGAATGCACTTGACCAACTCCTGCAAACTGCTGCCGCTTGTGGGATTGACGCCTGTATTGTACAGGATCTCGGCGTTGCAGATTATATCCGAAATCGCATTCCAGATATGCCACTCCACGCCTCCACGCAGATGACCATCTATTCCCCTGCCGGTGCAATCTGGGCAAAGAAACACGGCTTCTCCCGTGTGGTTGTGGCAAGAGAAATGACTCGTACAGAAATTCAAAAGGTCTGCGAAATTGGTCTGGAAGTCGAACAGTTTGTACACGGTGCTCTTTGTATGTGTATTTCCGGACAGTGCTATCTTTCCGCAATGATCGGCTCCCGCAGTGCCAATCGTGGATGTTGTGCACAGGCTTGTCGTCTGCCGTTTACCGCAAAGGGCAACCGACAAGCTGCTGCCCTTTCGCTGAAAGATGTCTGCTTGCTGCCACACTATCAGAAACTTTGTAATGACGGCATTACTTCTTTGAAGATTGAAGGCAGAATGAAGCGACCAGAATACGTTGCAGCAGCCGTAACTGCTTTACGGCTGCTACGAGAAGGACAGCAGCCAGATTTACAGATGCTGCGTGCTGTCTTCTCCCGCAGTGGTTTTACAGACGGCTATTACACCGGAAAACGAACACAGATGTTCGGCACCCGGCAAAAGGAAGATGTCAAAGCAGCCGAAGCCGTTCTGCCAAAGCTGGCAGAACTGGCAAAGAAGCCTGCTGTTCGTCTGCCAATTGCAATGACGGCAACGGTACAACTCGAACAACCAGTCACACTCACCGTTTCCCTGCCGGACGGCAATTCTGTTACAGTCAGCGATTTTCTCGCAGAACCAGCCAAAACCAAACCCTGTGACGCTGCATTATTGGAACGACAGCTCAGCAAGTTGGGCAACACTGCCTATCAATTGCGTCGCCTCACGACAAACTGTGACGGACATTCTGCTATTTCCGCAGCGGCTTTAAATGCCCTGCGAAGAACCGCAATAGACGAATTGAACGCCCTGCGGCGAAAAAATCACACCCCTGTCTATCCCCTGAAGGATATACCAGCACTGCCAAAAAGTATCCTGCACCGACCATCTGCATCGCCAGAATACTGGATACAAGTTCGCACAATGGAACAACTGCACGCAGTACAAAACAGCAGCTTTCCAGTGAGACGGATTCTGCTGCCGCTGGCTCTGGCAGAGTCGCTGAATGCCCCCATCCCAGAAGCCATTTTCACTCTGCCAACCTTTGAACCCAATGATAGGCAATTACAGCAGCAACTTGCTGTATGCAGAAAAAACGGCTGGACGGATGTTCTCTGTGACACCACAGCACATCTTATCCTTGGCAAACAGGCTGGTTTTATGCTGCATGGTGGAACGGGATTAAACATTGCCAACCGGCACAGCATTGCTGTCCTACAGCAATTTGGTGCAAAGGATACTCTGCTTTCTGTGGAACTCACCGCACAGCAGGGTTTGTCCTGCAATGGCATCTTGCCAATCGGCGTATTCGCCTATGGACATTTTCCGGTTATGAAAACCCGACTCTGTCCCATTCGAGAGGAAGTTGGCTGCCATGCCTGCCCACACGCTCTCACTGACCGAACTGGCAGAAAATTTCCGGTCTTCTGTATGGAATCCTATACCGTTCTGTATAATGCCGTTCCAACTTGGATGGCAGATAAACTGGACATGTTACAGGGCTTTTCTACCCTGTTGCTGTCGTTTTCGGTCGAATCAGAAAAACAAATTCATAAGGTACTCCATGCCTATCAGCACGCACTCCCGTCTGCATCAACTGCCTATACCCGTGGTCTGCTGCTGCGTGGATTGCCGTCAGCGATTAAAAAATAAAACATTCTCTATTTTAGAATTTGCGGAGGTTTTTATGCAATTACAAATTCAGCGGCTTCGTTCTACTGCAAAATTACCGAAACAAGCAACCAAAGACAGTGCTGGGTATGATTTATATGCCGCACTGGACGAACCAATTTCCATTCTGGCAGGAGAAGTCCGGCAGATTCCAACTGGTCTGGCAATGGCACCAGACAGAACGGATGTGGCACTGCTGCTCATGGCTCGTTCCGGTTTGTCAACAAAATATGGCATTACAATGGTCAATGGGGTTGGTTTGGTAGACAGCGACTATCGAGGAGAACTTCTCGTTCCGCTAATCAATCTCAGCTCACAGCCATTCACGGTTCTGCCCGAAATGCGGATTGCACAGCTGGTGCTAATGCCGGTTCTACATCCGGTGCTGACAGAGGTAGAACAACTCTCAGAAACGATGCGAGGAACAGGCGGTTTCGGTTCAACCGGACAATAATTTCCCATTCTAAATGCTTCGCATTGCTACGGCAGTAAAATTATAAATCCCTGCTGTTTCCCTATTATAAATCATCCCTATCAGGGGATAAGGAGCGATATTTTCATGGATAAATTTAAAAAAATCCTGCTGTACATATTAGTCTATGTTGTAGCTTTGATTCTTGGTGGCATCCTCGCCACCCTTGGTGAAAAAATCAATGGTCTCAGTTTTCTAAGCTATACCATGGACTGGGGATTTGATCCGATTGACCTGGATCTCAATGTGCTTTCCCTCGTCTTTGGGCTGCGTTTGAATATCAGCATGGGACAAATTCTCATGATTCTGGTTTCAATTTTTACCGCCCCAAAAATTGTAGGAAAGCTGTCTAGCTAACACCTGCTAACAGTACATTTTTACATTCTTTTTATCATTTTACGATTTGTAGGATTGCATCAAAACGCAATTTATGCTATAATAAAAATAAAACTTCTCTTCTCATCTGATTTGCTGTCTTTTTCTCAGCAGAGTGGCATAACCGTTTCAGAAAAACGGTTTTTGTCTTTTCATGGATCATTTTTACAGTTTCAACAGCAGAATGATAGAAAAACAGAATTTTCTTCTGCTGTCAGAGTTTGGCATAGAAAGGTGCAAGCAAAATGTTTATCAAAGATATTGGTATCGACCTTGGTACAGCAAATACATTGATCTATCTGCGAGGACGAGGCATTATCATCCGGGAACCCTCCGTTGTGGCAGTGAACACCCACACTGAATCAGCAAAATACGTGGGAAAGGAAGCCAAAGAAGTCATTGGCAGAACGCCCGGTTCTATTGTTGCTGTGCGTCCGCTGAAAAACGGCGTCATTGCAGATTTTGAAACAACAACCATTATGTTACAGGAATTTATCCGAAAGGCTCTGCGAGGCAAAACCTTCACAAAAGCTAGAGTTATTATTTGTATTCCTTCTGGTATCACAACAGTGGAACGACGTGCTGTAAAGGAAGCTGTAGAACAGGCTGGAGCGAAATATGTACTGATTGTAGAAGAAACCATGGCAGCAGCAATTGGTGCTGGTCTGCCCACACAGGAGCCTGTAGGGAGCATGATTGTCGACATCGGCGGCGGTACCAGTGAAGTAGCCGTCATCTCTATGGGGGGCATTGTTTCCTCAAAAAGCATTCGCTGTGGCGGTGACGAACTGGATGCCGCCATTATCAATCATATCAAAAAACGCTATAACCTCCTCATTGGCGAACGTACGGCAGAGGATATCAAAATTCAAATCGGTTCTGCCTTCCCAATGGATCGGGAAGATGCCATGGAAATCAAGGGAAGAAATCTTCTGAACGGTCTGCCGGAAACCATCCATATCACAGAGGCAGAAGTAAGAGATGCGATGTCTGAACCGCTTGCACGCATTGTCGATGCGGTCAAGTATACATTGGAGCAAACACCGCCAGAACTGGCAGCCGATATCATTGACCGCGGAATGATTCTCTCCGGCGGCGGTGCCCTGCTGCGAGGCATGGATCGACTGATTCACCAGGAAACCGGTATGCCGGTACTGGTAGCAGAATATCCACTGGACTGTGTGGCAGAAGGAACCGGTAAAATTTTTCAACACCTCGAAAACTATCAAGATGCTCTGACGGAAGACACTCGTTACTAATATCGGGAAGACAAAGGAGGAAAACAAATTATGGGTGATTTCTTCAAACGAAACAAGTTTCGTTTTCTGCTTTGTATCCTTGCCATTCTGGTCGGTATGCTGCTCTATGCTGCAACACAGAACGGTCAAACAACGGGTGTAGCTGGTATCATACTCAATCCGCTGCGGCAGGTCACACAATCGGTCTCCGCACAGGCAGATCGACTTTTTTCTTCTTTCACCAATGTAACAAACTATCAAAAGGAAAATGATAGTTTGAAAGAAGAAAATGCTGCCCTCAAGAAACAGCTTCTGGACTACGAAGATACCAAGCAGCAGCTTGCAGAGCTGGAAAAATTTATGGGAATCAAAGAAGACCATCCGGACTATACACTCTCTGACCCGTGTACCATCATCGGTTATGTCACCAATGACCCATTCCATAGTTTTATCATTGACAAAGGTTCCGAAGATGGTCTTTCCCTGCAAGACCCTGTGGTAACAGCAGAGGGCGTTGTCGGAATTATTTCTGAAGTCTCCAATACTTATGCAACGGTGGAAACCATCTGCTCCCCGAATCTATCAATCGGTGCAATGTCTGCAACTGGCGGGGATACCGGCATTGTGGAAGGAGAAATTTCACTGGCAAATGACTACCAATGCCGAATCATTTATCTGGAACGAGACACAAAACTGGAAAAAGGCAGCTTAATTAAAACCTCTGGCACAGGCGGTCTCTTTCCACAGGGGTATTTAATTGGAACAGTCGAACGACTGGAGATGATGGAAAGCGGCTTGAGTAAATATGCTGTCCTAACTCCAGCCGTAAACTTCTCCGCTTTGACCAACGTTATGGTCATTCTGGACTATGACGGCAAGGATGCAGAAACAAACACCGGTAAACAAACGACAGGCAACACAAATCCTGCAACGCCGGCTTCTGAAAAGGAGGACAAGAATGGGCAAGATTAAACCTGCTCGCTCGACTCCCGCACAAAAGCGAAATACTATCATTCGATGGGTATTTTATTTTGTTGTGATTCTGCTCTGTACCGCATTTCAAACTGCTGGAGACGGTGTAAAACCCCTTTTCCTCATTCCCGTTTCCCTTTGCATTGCCTCAAATGTAAAAGAATGGGCAGCGGTTTTTATCGGTATCTTGTGCGGATTGCTACTGGATTTCTGCTGTAATCGATTGATGGGCTTCTATGCGATACCGCTGATGCTGGTATGTTTGGTGACTTCTTGGCTCTATACACGACTGCTGCAACAGCGGCTGTTAAATATGCTAATTCTCACCGCTGTTACGAGTCTGTTGCTGGGAGCAGTTGACTTCTTTTTCTACTATGCCATCTGGGATTATGAAAATGTATGGCTGGTCTTTTTACATATTACCTTACGGAGCTGTGGCTATACGCTCATTGCAACGCTGCCGCTGTATGGTCTTTTTCATTTTGTACATGAACGGCTTTTGCCCCACAGCAACCACACCATTGAACAAGCCATCCACACAACCATCGAACCATATTGACGGGGTGCATAAGGAGGAATACTATGAAAAAACCTATTTCCGTTTATGTCAAAGCCACCGGTGCAACCCTGTTGGTACTCTCTTCTGCCTGCCTCTGCGGTTATCGGCTGATGAAAATCCAGATTGTCAACAGCGATTCTTATATCAGCCGTCAGTACAGCACAGACACCTACACACAAACCATTGCAGCCACCCGAGGAGAAATCGTGGACTGCAACGGCAATCCCATTGTACAAAATACAGTTGGCTATAATATTATTATTGAACCGGATTCCTTTCCTAAGGATAACAAAACCGGAAATGAAGTCCTATTGCAATTACTGCACCTGTTGGCAGATGTGGATGTCACCTTTGAAGAATCGCTTCCTATCTCAAAAACAGCACCATTTACATTTACCACAGATGATACAGAAACGCTTGATAAAATCCGCTCCACATTGAATCTGAACCTCTACGCCACAGCAGAAAACTGTATTGATCGGCTGATGGATGATTATGAAATTGCTGATACCTACACAGATGAAGAAAAACGTATGATTGCTGGTATCCGCTATGAAATGCAGCTCCGAGGCTTTTCAATGAGTAACCAATTTACACTGGTAAAGGATATTCCACTGGAAATTGTCACGGAAATCAAAGAACATGGTCTGTCGCTGCCGGGTGTTAACATCATTGAAGATGCCATTCGTACCGTTGTACAGGGCGATGTGATTCCGCATGAAATTGGAACCGTTGGGCCAATCTATGCAGAAGACTATGAAGAACTGGCAGAACTGGGCTATGATCTGGATGATACGGTGGGCAAGGGCGGCATTGAAGAGGCAATGGAATCCTACCTTCGGGGCAAAGATGGCACAAAGACAATTTCTGTGCAGGAGGGTACGGTGGTTTCCTCAGAGATTACCATACCGGTACAGGCTGGCAATACCGTTATGCTGACCGTAGACAGCACATTTCAAAAGGATTTACAGAATATCCTTGGCAACTTCATCAAAAACTTTGATAAGCTGCGAGATGAAAAAACAAAATCAGAAGGCTTGGGCAAAGTCACAAGCGGTGCATTGGTGGTGTTGGATGCAGAAGATGGCGGCGTGCTCGGTATGGCAACTTATCCAACCTATAACCTCAAAGACTACGCGAAAAACTATGAAAAGCTGGCAGCAGATGAAACCTATCCGCTGATTGACCGTGCAACCATCGGTCTGTATCGTCCGGGTTCTACTTTCAAAACCATTACTGCAACAGCTGGTCTGAATGAGGGAATTGTCAACGGTTCTTCCACCTATTACTGTAGTCACACCTACGACTATAAGGGGCAAATTTTCGGTTGTACTGGTTCCCATGGGGATATTTCTGTGGTACAGGCATTGCAATATTCATGTAATATTTATTTTTATAAACTATCAGAAGAGTTGACTATTGATGGTTTGACAAAATATGCAGAACTATACGGACTGGGACAGCCCACTGGCATTGAAACCGGCGATGCTGCCGGCAGGTTTGCCAATCCGGAAACCTATGAGGAATATGGCTGGGACTGGACAGTCGGTCACGTTTTACAGGCTGCCATCGGTCAATCCGAAACAGCGGTTACCCCACTGCAAATGGCAGTGGTTGCAAATACCATTGCAAATAAAGGCATTCGCTATCAGCCGCATTTGGTGGACAGCCTATGGGATTACAACCAGACAGAACGATTACAAGACATCGAACCCGTCATTGCAGAAACCCTCCCCATTCAGGACGATAGTATTTATTCCTATATTGAACAGGGCATGATTGCTGCTTCCGTTACCAATATGCCTGAACAGTATTCCCTTGCCAATCTTGGTTATGATGTCGCCATCAAAACCGGTACCCCACAGGCAGGCGGCGGCAGAGTACAGGATTCGTTCTTCATTGGCTATGCACCAGCAGACAACCCGAAAATTGCGTTTGCCTGTGTGGTAGAAGGTGCAGAATATAGTAAGTATATGATTCGAGATGTACTCAAAGCCTATGAGCGACTGGAAAAACGACAAGCAGAAAAGGCGGAAGAAAATACCAAGAGAAATGGATGATGTCTGTCGAAAACACTGTGCAAGATGCATAAAAGCGGATTCAAAAATCAATTCATTTTTCACAATTTTACGATTGGAACAGTAAAAATCTTTGACATTCGGACATTTTATGTTATAATAGAAAGTAACACGGCATTGGCACCGACAGATCCGAAACAGAAATATCAGAACGAGATCTACACGGACAGGACATGCTGCATGTTTATCCGAAAGAGAGGTTTTTCAAACATGACAATTGCACTCATTGCACATGATGCAAAAAAAGAACTTATGATTCAGTTTTGTATTGCATATTGTGGCGTTCTGTCCCGTCACAGACTCTGTGCAACCGGCACAACCGGAAAACTGGTCAGCGAAGCAACTGGTCTGGAGATTCAACGTTATCTCAGCGGCAGACAGGGCGGAGATCAGCAGATCGCAGCACGCATTTCCTGCGATGAAATTGATGTGCTGCTCTTCTTTCGAGATCCGATCAACCGCAAGGATTCGGAACCGAATGAAATGAACCTGCTCCGTTTATGTGACGTACATAATGTACCGGTTGCAACCAATATTGCAACGGCAGAGGCATTGATTATGGCACTGGAACGAGGCGACTTGGACTGGAGAGAATACGGAAACCTGTCCATCTAACAGAAGTTCATATTGCTCTGTCCTTTTCTACCATAGAAAGGGACAATTTTTTCGATTATCGGAGGTTATCTATGGCACTTAAAATCACACGTCCACAGGGCACAGAGGACATTACACCAGAGAATATTTCCAAATGGTACACCGTGGAACAGGTTGCACGGGAAACCGCTGCTTGCTTTGGATTCCATGAAATGCGAATTCCAACCTTTGAAAATACAGATTTATTCCTGCGTTCTGTCGGCGAAACAACTGACGTCGTACAAAAAGAAATGTACACCGTCAAGGCAAAGGAAACCGAATTCACGCTGCGTCCTGAGGGCACTGCGGGTACCATTCGCTCCATGCTGCAAAACGGCATGTTAAATGCTGCCCTGCCGCAAAAAGTGTTTTACATCCTCTCCTGCTTCCGCCACGAACGCCCACAGGCTGGCAGACTGAGAGAGTTTCACCAGTTTGGCGTAGAAATGGCGGGGAGTGCAGATGCTGCGGCAGATGCAGAAATCATCAGTCTGGCAAAAAATATCTTAGATCGACTGGGATTAAAAAATATTCAGCTATACATCAATTCCATTGGCTGCCCGACTTGCCGTGCCAACTATCATAAGGCACTGCGTGCATATTTTTCTGCCTATGAAGATGACCTCTGCGATACCTGCAAAAGCCGTCTGGAAAAGAATCCAATGCGAATCTTAGACTGCAAAAGTCCAATTTGCAGCAAAATTGCAGCTGATGCACCTGTCATTCTGGATTACCTCTGTGACGAGTGCAAGGAACACTTTACCACTCTGCAATCTCATCTGAACACATTGCAGATTCATTACACCATCAATCCCAAAATTGTACGTGGTCTGGACTACTATACCAAAACGGTATTTGAATTTGTCACCACAGAGATTGGTGCACAGGGGACGGTCTGCGGCGGCGGTCGTTATGACGGTCTAATTGCACAGCTTGGCGGCTCGGAAACGCCGGCTCTTGGCTTTGGTATGGGTCTGGAACGCCTGATTCTGACCATGCAGCAACAGGGCTGCGACTTCCTGCAAACACCACCATGTGACCTGTATATTGCCCCTATGGATGCAGAAGCATTGCCGAAGGCAATCCAGTTAGCACAGGCAGTCCGGATAGACGGCTATCAGGCAGAATATGATCTCATGCACCGTGGTCTGAAGGCACAAATGAAATATGCCAATAAAATCAGAGCAAAGTTTGTACTGGTGCTGGGCGGCAACGAACTGGAACAGCAAGCTGCAAAACTAAAGCATATGGAAACTGGTGAGCAAATTCCAATTCCACTGGATGACCGCTTTGCCGAATCGTTTGATACCATTGCAATTTCTCATATGTTTGAGAATACATTACAGGATATGGAGGAGAATGCATAAATGGATACCATGCAAAATTTACGCCGTACCTGCTACTGCGGCGAGGTAACAGAATCCGGAAAAACAGTAGTTGTGGGTGGTTTTGTACAGAAGGTTCGGAACTTAGGCAACCTGATTTTCATTGACTTACGAGACAAAACCGGCATTGTGCAGCTGGCATTCAACGATGAAACAGACCGTGCTGTCTTTGAAAAGGCAGCGGGCTGTCACAGTGAATATGTTCTGCTGGCAAAGGGTGAGGTCATTCCTCGTTCCAGTGTCAATCCGGAAATGAAAACCGGTGCAGTAGAAATCAAAGTCACAGACCTGCGAGTGCTTTCCAAGGCACAAACACCGCCATTTGCCATTTCAGATGAAACAAAGACAAACGAAGAACTCCGGCTGAAGTATCGTTATCTGGACTTACGCCGTGCTCCGTTACAGCGGAATTTAATCATGCGGCATAAAATTGCACTGGCTGCAAGAGAATACTATTATGCACATGATTTCATTGAGATTGAAACCCCGATGATGATGAAATCCACACCAGAAGGGGCAAGAGATTATCTGATCCCCTCCCGTGTGCACAACGGCAAATTCTATGCTCTGCCACAATCGCCACAGATTTATAAGCAACTGCTGATGGTTGCCGGTATGGATCGCTATATCCAGATTGCAAGATGCTTCCGTGACGAAGACCTGCGTGCAGACCGGCAGCCAGAGTTTACACAGATCGACTTGGAAATGTCTTTTGTAGATGTAGAAGATATTCTGCAAATGACAGAGGGGTTTGTACAATACTTATTCAAAAAGGTTTTGAATCTGGATATTCCGCTGCCGCTGCCGAGAATGACCTATCAGGAAGCAATGGAACGCTACGGCTCTGACAAGCCAGATACCCGATTTGGCATGGAATTACAGGATATTTCTGCACTGGTTTCTGATTTGGATTTCGTTGTCTTCCGTTCTGCACTGGAAGCTGGCGGCAGTGTTCGTGCCATTGTGGCAAAACAGGCGGCGAAAACGCTGACACGAAAGGAAATTGATAAGCTGACGGAAAAGGCAAAGGGAATTGGTGCAAAGGGTCTGGCATTTATCCGCTGGAATGATACAAAGCCGACCTGCTCCTTTGCAAAATTCTTGCCAGAAGGCAGACTGGAAGAAATTCTGGCACACTTGGGCTGTGAACAGGGCGATGTTGTTCTGATTGTAGCAGATAAGAATAAGGTGACATTACCGGTACTGGGTGCTCTGCGATTGCAGGTGGCAAAGCGGTTGGATTTGATTCCGGAAGGCAAATTCAACTTCCTGTGGATTACACAATTCCCGTTCTTTGAATGGGATGACGAAACAGAAACATGGGTGGCAATGCACCATCCATTTACCATGCCGATGGATGAATGTCTCCCTTATCTGGACACCAATCCGGAAAAGGTTACGGCAAAGGCATTTGACTTGGTTTTGAATGGTACAGAACTGTCTTCTGGTTCGATTCGTATCACAGATTATGAATTGCAGCAGAAGATGTTTGCAGCATTGGGACTGACAGAGGAAGAAATTGCAGCAAAGTTCGGCTTCTTAGTAGAAGCCTACCACTATGGTGCACCACCACACGGCGGACTTGGTATTGGTCTGGATCGTCTGGCAATGGTAATGCTGCAAGCAGAAAGCCTACGGGATGTGATTGCCTTCCCGAAGGTACAGAATGCAAGCGAATTGATGAGTGAGTGCCCATCTCCAGTTGATACAGAAAGTTTGGAGGTACTGGGCATTCAGGTAAAAGAAAAAACACAAACGGATGAAGTGTAAACAATATACGTTCAATAGAACCACATTCTAACGCAACAAAAAACACCGGTTTCACGCAACCTTGTGAAACCGGTATTTTTTTATCCATTCCGGACGTATTCATAGGGATCTATATAGCCCCCGCCCTTTTTTACCTCAAAGTGCAGATGCGGCTCCATTTTGCTTTCCATGTCTGCCGTATCCCCAATCACACCAATGGTTTGTCCGCTCTCTACCGTTTCCCCCTCCTGTAATTCCAGACTGGGAGACAAATTACAGTATCGGCTTACAATACCATTTTCATGGTCAACAGAAACGCAAATGCCCCATAACGGGTCATTTACAACTTCCACAACTGTACCATTATCAATCACTCGTACAGGTGTTCCGGTTTCTGCCAGAATATCCACACCATTGTGCGTCTGCCATGTACCGGTTGTTTCCGATTTGACCAATTCATTGTTACTAAATGGCTGTGCGACTTCCCCATCTACTGGCATCACCAGTACATGAGAAATCGTTTCTTCGGACGCCGGTGTTTCCTCTGGTTCTACTTCTGGCAAAAATTCCGGCTCCGGTTCTGCTGCTTCTGTTTCAGCAACCGTTGTTTCCTCCGGCACATCCGTTTTCACACCAGCAACGGCATTGTACTCGGGCTGTGTCGTGGTTACCTTGTCATAGGCCTGAGCAAGAAAATTTGTAGTAGGCTGAGTCATCTCTGCAATCTGCGACATGCCTTCCTCCATCGCCTCGTTCGTTTCATTTGTTACCTGATAGGCATATGCACACGCTGCACCAATCATCAGGATACTAATGCCGATTGCGGTATAAAAGCCTTTGTATTTTCCTGCCTGCTTTTCTGTTGTGTTTGCTTTTTTCACACGCAACACCTCCGCCCTTATTGTGTACCGGACGGCGGAATTTATGCATGAGAATAGAAAGAATTTGGATGATATGAAATTCGCTTCCCCATAAAGCAAATAATTCTTACTTAGAAAACTCCAGTACTTCACAATTTCTAATTCCATAGCCTGCATACTGTTCATTTGTCATATCATAAAAATACGACCGCACCACCCTTGCAATGCCATTATGAGCAACTAATAAATAGGTTTTTTCCTGCTGCATCAGTTCATCCAGCAAGTTATAGATACGTTGTGCCAATTGCAGCATGGATTCCCCACCTTCATAACGATCTGCAAACTGCATTTTTGCCTGCCGAAATGCAGCACCATCTCTTGCTGTGGATTCGTATTTTCCAAAGTTCTGCTCCCGCAGACGAGGTTCTTCCATTGCTGGTAAACCCGTAATCTCTGCAATATGTTTTGCGGTATCTGCTGCCCGCACCAGCGGAGAATACAGAATTGCATCTATGGCATACTGCCGCTCTAAAATCAAATGCCCAACTGCAATTGCCTGTTGATGTCCAAGCTCTGTTAAGGCAATGTCTGTTGAACCGCAGATTTTATTTTCTACATTCCAGATGGTTTGTCCATGACGAACAAAATAAACACGTGCCATAAAATATATCTTCCTCCCTTTATAAAGCAACAAATACAAAAACTTTACTTTCTCAATATCTATCCTACTTTTCTCTTTCCTTTTAAGTTTGATGCAAGGGAGACAAAATAAGACGATAGTGGCTCTGGTACCGGTACGGCAATCCATTCTTCTGTGTCCCTTTGATATTGATAAGTCAAAAGAAGCTGACCATCCACCGCATAAAAATGACAGCCCTGAAATGAGGCAAAACAACCGTCCTTGCTCTCCCGATAAAAAACCAACCGTGGAGATTCTGATTCCTCTGGCATGGGCAGTGTCTGCTTTTCTATTTTGGAATTACCACCAAACGGATGATATTGATGTTCTTCTCCGAATGCCGTCAATTCCAAAAATTTCTCCTTGTCTATTTCAGAAATCTCATACAATTCCGGTTCGTAGTCAATGCTCGCCGTTCCAACTTTACAGTAATAATCATAATTCTCTGCATCGGCATAGTATGCTTGTGCAGTTTCCCATTGACTTTTTTCGCAGTAAATGGTTCCCTCAGAAACTGTACCAACATCGAAACAGCACAGCCAGTCGTGTGCATCCCCTTCGACACGATAAAACAAATTTCCGTTCACTTCATATACAGTATCTGTGATCGAAACTTGTGGATAAAGATTCTCATAAAATCCACACTGATACACCGTCCCCTCCACTGTAACAGTTCGGGGAACCACCTCATAGATAGAACAGCCTGTACCCAAACAGAAAAGGCAGCAAACCGCAAGCATTTGTATTTTCTTCATACAAGCCTCTCCCTGTCTTTCCCTTGCTGTATCCGCTTGCAGCAATTGACATACAGTGCCACACACACATAATTCTGCAAGTCCTGTTCATCCAATCCTCGGAATGCGTAGAGTTCATCCCAAAGTAGTGTGCTGCCCTCTACCATAAATTCTCCCGTTGTCAGCTCCACTCCAACAAATATCCGTGAAACTTCACCGCCCCACAAATCAGGAGCATCCCGATTTTCAGGCTGATAGAGATAGGTGCCTGCACCAGCATTCTCTACAAAAAAGGCTCTTGAGATTGTTTTTTCCCCAGCTGGAATTTTTTCCGCAGAATGTGAATTCATAGTCACATTATCAGAAATGACTCTGAGGGCATGTTCATCGAATCGCTCTGTCAAAACAAATTTATCCTGCAAATAATGCAGCAATTCCATTCCAGACTTTCGGTTCGGCTGTAATTGATCTTTATATTGTATCCAAATCTGTTTCCATGCTTTGAGATCCACATGCGTTGGTTCTCGTGTAATCATACTTCTTGTTCCCCTATTCTTTCCATGGTCGCACGTTTCCCAACCAGCCCTTTTCCTTCCAGTATGCCACATCTGCCGGATTCCATCCATGCTGCTGTACGATTCGCATCACAGAAAAGAATAACTTTGTTTTCAGAGAAGGCTTTCCTTTTCCATCATGCCGTTGTATTTTTTGTTGCAGCTTTTGCACCCGTTTTGCAATCGCTGCTTTCTTTTTTGGCTTCACACCATCCCAGTTTACGGCTGCTACCGCTACACCATACGAATAGTATTTTCCAATACCCCAGAAAAAGAAACTATGCCGCATATCCTTACAGGCAGAACGCATACCAGCACCAGCGGCTGTTGTAATACAAACTGCCTGCTTTCGGAACATGGAAGCCTCTGGGCGGTGCACCATCCAACGGTATCCATAATGGTCTAACAGTGCCTTCATGGAACCTGTCACATGATAAACATAAACAGGAGAAGTGAAGATCAACAAATCTGCCTGGTCAATGGCATCTGTAATTGGCTGCATGACAGCAAGATGCGGACACTTTTGTTCTGACTGTTCAAAACAAGCTGTACAACCACAGCAGAAATGCGGCATATCCTTCGGCAAAAGAATTCTGTCATCTCGGATTCTGTCCCCAACTGTTCTGCCAGCATCCGTCCAATATGATAGGTAGATCCCTTATGATTCTGTCCGTGCAACAATACGATTTTCATGTGCTTGCCCTCCTTATTATTTTATAACCAGCAATTACATTTTGTATGGTAATCATACGATTTCTCCTGTTTGACGCTTCTTTTATTTTTTTGTAACATGAGTTCGACGAAAAAATAGAAGAATCCGCCAAAATCTGTTATACTGTAAGTTCGACGAGAATGCATTCTACCGCTGCCAATCACA
>CAUDDP010000002.1 GCA_958448395.1 uncultured Oscillospiraceae bacterium
GCTGAGCCATCCAAGCAGTTTCCTGTGCCAGTCGCCGCAGACGAACGGCTTTGGGATATCCAAACTGTAATACTTTTCGGATGTGAGTAAATGTCCCCAGATTATCCTGAAAGACCATCCCATTTACTGCTGCTGCCAGTTGTGCTTCTTCAATTTGCAGCCACTGTACTTCTGTTTGCGGAATGCCATCAATGCCAATCAATCGACGGTAAAAATCAGAAATTCGACACACGCCGATCCGGTTATTTCCCTGTGGTGTCACTATGCGTGTGATACCACAATAGGTTTTCGGCAACAGGGAATAGGCTTTTTGTAAAGCTGCAATTTTTGTCTCCTCCATTGTATCTGGCACCCAAATACAAAATCCTGGACCAAAGTCATGGTCTTGGGAAAGGGTATCATCGTAGCCGAAGCATTCCGAACCTTCTCCAACCAGACCAATGGCAAGCTGATTCCATATATCTGGAAACATCCGTTGCAGCATGGGCTTTCCAAAAGCTTCATAGTACTGTTTGCAGAGGGTCATACCATTCCGAACCGGTTTCCCACCCAATTTTTCGTAGGCACGGGCAGCATTTTCCTGTACAATTTCGTAGACTGCACCTCGTCCCATATGCAGATCTATTTCAGAGAGGGCAGCTTCGTAATACCAGACAGCAGTTTCGTAGTCTTGTAGCTGAAACTGTGCATCCCCCATGGCTGACAGCGTTGCACTGTAGTGAAAATCAGACGGACTGCGTCCCTGAAATACGTCTAACGCTTTCTGTAGCAGTGGCAATGCCGCATCTATTCGGTGCAAATGCAGAAGGGAAACTGCTAAATTAGTTTGAGAGATGGCAACTCTTGTTGCCTGCCCTTCTTGTTGGGTAACAATTTGCAATGCTTGCCTCAGTGCTGCACACGAAGCCTCCCAGTCTTCCACCGCTTGATACAGCAGACTGAGATTGTTATAATAGCTTGCTACTCTGTTGTCTGTTGGCGGTAGTAAACGGTCATATAGTTTTTTCACTGCATGATAGCTGGAGAATGCTGCTTCATACTCTCCAGCAGCACGCTGTGCATTGGCAACATTGAGTAAGGTCGTAGCATGGGGAATGGTCTGTTCCAGATGCAGATTTTGGATGCATTGCAACGCCTGTTTTGCAGCAGTAAGGGATTCTGCAAAACGACCGCAGTCCCGAAGGAATCCCATCTGTTCATTATAGAGCGTCAGTGCTGTTTCCCAGTCTTTTTCCTGTTTTGCTGTCTGAATCTGTTCTGTTAGAAATGCATCCGCCTCATTCAGCTTGCTTTCTTTCAGTAAAGCGTCTAATTGTTGCAATTTGTTCTGCACTTGCATCTTATTTCACGCATTCTGGATGGCATCCGCCAGTTCCTGTAATTTGATTTCTGTTTCTGGCTGTACTGTGGAACGGATAGTGACAGTGGGTTCGAGTACAGTGATGTTCTTCATGGATTCCAGATAGGACAGCATGATCCGTTTGGCAGATGGTGCCCAGGAGCCGTTTTCAATGAGTGCTACCTTGCGGTTTTGATATGCCTTTGCTTTTAGGTGCAGTAGGAAATCTTCCATCGGCGGAAATACACTGCCGTCATAGCTGGCAGCTGCCAGTATCATCCGATCATAGCGGAAGGCATTGGAAACGGCTTCTGTTATGTCATCTCTGGTAAGATCTGTTACCACTACGGTTTCGCCCGCCTGTATCAGTTTGTCTGCAAGCTGTTCTGCTGCTTTTGCGGTATTGCCGTGAATAGAAGCATGAGCAATGAACACGCCATGTTCCTCTGGTTGATAGCTGCTCCAGGCATTGTATTTTTCTATGTAGTGTCCAAGATTTTCTTTTAAAATTGGACCATGCAACGGACAAATCATAGAGATTTCCAGAGAAGCTGCTTTTTTCAGCAGGGTCTGTACTGGCATTCCATATTTGCCTACGATATTATAATAATAGCGGCGTGCTTCCTCATCCCAAGGTTCTTCGGTATCCAATGCTCCAAACTTACCGAATCCGTCCGCAGAGAAGAGAATCTTTTCCTTTTGCTCATAGGTCACCATAACTTCCGGCCAATGTACCATAGGAGCCATAAAGAATTGCAGGGTATGGTTGCCAAGCGACAATGTGTCACCCTCTGCCACGGTTACTTTTGGCTGATCAGACAGGGAAAAAAAGTTTGGAAGCATTGAAAATGTCTTCGCATTGCCGACCAGTGTCACCTTTGGGTATTGTGCAACAAACTTTGCAATGGTACCGGCGTGATCAGGCTCCAAATGGGAAATAATCAGAAAATCCGGTTGTCTGCCTTGCAAGGCAGTATCCAGTTTCATCATCCATTCTCCTGACATCCGATAGTCTACCGTATCCAAAACGGCAACTTTTTCATCTAAAATGCAGTAGGCATTATAGGAAACTCCATTCGGAACAACATATTGGCTTTCAAATAAATCAATAGTCTTGTCGTTTACGCCAATATACTGGATTCCATCGGCAATAATATTATTTTTCATTCTAAAACCTCCTAATAATCATGCAACGCACATTGCAGTGATGATAATAAATCTTAATAAGAGTATAGCACATTTTCCCTGTTCGGTCAAGGGAAATTTTCTGCTTTTCATCGAAAAAGACTTGTCACATTAGACAAGTCTTTCGTATGGAAGAAAAGATTAGATAGCAATATTTAAATTGCATGGAAAGTATGCGGAATTGTTTTGCATCGAACGACAAATGGTGCTAGTCGCCGCAGAGCAATACAGCAGCGGTGTGCCTGTTCCTGAGAGGAAAACAGTCCAAATACAGCAGATCCGCTGCCAGACATTAAGCTGCAAATAGCTCCTTTTTCCAGCATTTTTTGTCGGATTTGCTCTACAATCTGCAAATCTGTGACCGAAGAAAATAAGTTTCCGCACAATGGTGCAATTTCAGAGAGCGGAGCATACGCTTGCATGCGGTTTAACATCTGTGAGGTGTTGGGATGTATCGGATTTTGCAAGGCATCAATAGCAGTATATGCCGCAGCAGTGGAAATGCCACCCTTTCCCTTTGCAATGACAACAGAGACAGTACCCAGATAGGGAAGAGGCTGTAATTGTTCTCCAATACCGGCAGCATATGCTGTGCCGCCGTAGAAAAAGAATGGTACGTCTGCTCCGAGCTGCAATCCCAGTTCACAGAGCTGCTGTTGTGTTAGACCTGCTCCAGTTAGCTGATTGCAGGCATAGAGAACTGCTGCTGCATCGGAGCTGCCACCGCCCAGTCCGGCTTGGGAGGGAATGTATTTTTGCAGATGAATTTCGATTCCAATTGGTAGGTTTGTTTTCTCTCGAAAGAGAGCTGCCGCTTTCCATGCAATGTTGCGGGTATCCTTGGGAATCCAAGGAATGTTGCAGGAGAGACGAATTGGTTTTTCCATATCTGTATGCAATGTGACAGTTACAGTATCATAAAGGGAAACTGCCTGAAAGACAGTTTCCAGTAGATGATAGCCATCTGCACGTTTACCGACAATATCCAAAGCCAGGTTGATTTTTGCTGGCGTTTTTAATACCAGTCGTCTCACGTTGCATCCTCCTGCCGATGTCGCTGTACAAAGGATTCGATTCGCCGCAGTGCCTCCATGAGGTGTTTGAGGGAGTAGGCATAGGAAACACGCACAAATCCCTCACCGCTTTCGCCGAAGGCGTTGCCTGGTACAACAGCAACTTTCTCCTCTTGCAATAAGGTTTCACAGAATGTTTCGCTGTCCATGCCAGTGCTGCGGATGCAGGGGAATGCATAAAATGCCCCTTCTGGAGCAAAACAGTGCAGCCCCATCTTATTAAAACCATCTACAACAATTCGGCGTCTGGCATCATATTCATCCACCATTTTCCGTACCTCATTATCGCATTCCTGTAAGGCAGTAATGGCAGCGTACTGGCTGACAGTTGGTGCACACATAATGGCATATTGGTGAATCTTTAACATTTGCTTTGCAAGTGGTTCCGGTGCACAGAGATAACCCAGACGCCATCCAGTCATGGCAAATGCTTTGGAAAAGCCGCTAACATAAATGGTACGTTCCCACATACCTTCAATAGAAGCAATGGAACAATGCTTTGTACCATAAGTCAGTTCGGAATAAATTTCATCACTTAGTACAAGAATATTGGTATTCCGCAGAACAGCAGCAATGCTTTCCAAGTCTTCCAGTGTCATAATACCGCCAGTGGGGTTGTTTGGATAAGGAAGAATCAGCAGCTTTGTTTTTTCTGTTATGTATGCCTGCAATTCTTCTGCTGTCAGCTTGAACCGGTTTTCCTCTTTTGTTGGAATTGGTACAGCGATACCATGCATTAATTCCACAATCGGCTTATAGCAAACAAAGCTCGGCTCTACAATCAGTACTTCATCACCTGGATTGACCACTGCTCGAATGGCAAGATCAATGGCTTCTGAGCCACCAACGGTTGCGACTACTTCTGTCTTGGGATCATAGGAAATCTGATATTTACGTTGTAAGTAAGCAGCAATTTCTTTTCGCAAATCTATCATACCAGAATTGGCACTATAAATAATTCGTTTTCGCTCTAAGATATCTATCGCTTCTTTGCGAATCACCCAGGGTGTCTGAAAGTCCGGTTCGCCGACGCCAAGGCTGATAACCCCTTCCATCATGGATGCGACATCGAAGAACTTCCGGATACCGGATGGTTGCATTTTTTTCACTTGTTCAGATAAGAGAGAATCATAATTAATCATAAACCATCGCCCCTTTCAACTGGACACAAAAATATAAGATACTCTATTGCAGAACAATATTTACTGATTTTGCAATAGAGACGATAATAAAACAGGCAGCAGCTGCACGACTCCCAAAGCAGTACAGCTGCTGGTAAAAAGCAGATTTTTGGATGTTCCGTTTATGGGAAATAAAATCCCCGTTCATCCTTTTCTTCGTCTACAACGACCTTCCCCATTTCCTTGTATTTTTTTAGGACGAAATAGGTTGCTGTAGACAGTACATTTCCAAGTGGAGCCAACCGTTGAGAGACAAACAGAGAAACGTCCTTTACATTTGCTCCCTTGACAGTCACAGAAAAATCATAGGCACCTGCCATCAGGGAAATGCTTTCGACTTCATCATATTGCATAATAGTACGAGCAATGGATTCAAAGCCACAGTCTCGTTGTGGAGTGACACGCAGTTCTACAATAGCAGTCACCATATCCTTTTGAATTGCTTCCTCATTCAGGATGACACTGTATCCTTTGATAACACCATCTTCCTCCAGCTTTTGAATATCTGCTGCCACTTCTTCTTCTGTTTTTCCAAGCATGACAGCAAGCTGTGCATTGGATAAACGGGCATTTTGTTGTAACAGAGAAATTAATGTTTGCATGATGATTCAACCTTTCTTTTGATAATATTGCTTTCCTGGTATTAAGGAATGGGAATATAAACTGGTTCTCGTTCGAGGTAATAACAGAGATAGGAGAAACCAGCTTCCTTTGCAATGGCGATGGCAGTTTTCATGCCAAAGCCGATTTCATCTGCACAATGTGCATCAGAGCCAATGGTTAAACTTTCGCCGCCTAATTCCCGATATATTTTAATATATTCCAGTGTGGGAAAAGGTTTGCCGTATGTTTGACGCAAACCAGAGGTGTTCAGTTCAATACCGCAGCCATTGTCTACCAGAGCTTGCAGGCAGGCATGAATTTGTTCGGTGTAATCTGTCAGGTTGACCGTTATGCCTGCTTCCCCTTCGATATAGCGGAGCGGATAGGTCATATGTCCTAGAACATCAAATTTTCCCCACTGGCAGAGGGTGAGCAATTCAGAGAAATACTGTTCCAGTAATTTTGGAACAGATTCTTTTTGATAATCCAGATAGAAGAAATCTGGTTTATTGTGCAGTTCGTGCAGGGAAGCAATCACGAAATCCAGTCGGCTGTCCTGCATAACGGAATCTGCTAAACCGAAATCAGATGGAATCTGTCCCAGTTCAATGCCACTGATAATATGCAGTCGATTGCCATAGGCATCTTTTGCAGCATGGTTTGCTTTCATTGCGATTTCCATACGGTTACAGTAGCAATATTCTTCTTCTTCGTTGCGAGGAGCTGTGCCGTAGTAGCCTTGGGAATGCCAGCGGTTCAGTTCCACATGTTCTGTAATCGCCAGAGCTTCCAGACCGAGGGAAATGGCACGGCGGCAAAGTCCACCAACTGTTCCTTTTCCATCCGGAGAGTTTCCGGAATGGGTGTGACAGTCAATTCCAAACATGGATGATACACTCCTGTCCTATGATATTTGATTTCTGTTTTCGTTTTACTTGTTATCTTCTCTGTAAGAGAAGGACAAGAATATTATAGCACAGGCAGAAACATCTGTCAACGAAATTGTTTTCCAGTTCTATTTAGGAAAGAGGAAAATGTGTGGGACGGTTGCAGAAGGATAGCATAGGAGCAGGCGGTATACATGGTATATGCTTTTGTTGCAGTTACTTTTCTTATCCGTTTTGTAGTTCTGCATCAAAAGCTACTTTCGCATTGACACAATTATCAAATGAATCAAATTGATTTTCACTATTTAGTTAATAAGTATTGTTCAACAATTTCTGCACAATCTGACACACATCCCACACAAGGACGCTTTTTATAGTATGCTGCGGTGCGAACTTCAGGTTGTGTACTGTTGCCTTTCGGTTTTGATGTCCCTAACAGTTCGCTGCAAATGATACTACCATTTTTCTCTTGAAATGCATTTGTCATTTCTTGTACAACAGTATAGATTTTTTTACGTGTTTCTAAATCGTTTGGTTTACCATTGCTCAGTTTTAACCCTGCCAGTAATGCCATAGCAGAGACAGCCCCACAGGTTAATCGCAGGCGACCCATTCCAGCCCCCATTCCTTCGGAGAACCGCAGGGCAGTTTCTGTAGAAAGACCGAATGATTCTGCAAAGGCAGCAGTAACTGCTTGTGCACAGTTATAGCCTTCTTTAAAAAGAGCACAAGCTTTTTCTGATATTTCACTCATATTGAGATTCCTCCATTTTTTGATTTGATATTTTTTGCATTAAGGGATTTCCGCTTTCTTTGCTGTTCTGCAATTGAAATTGCCACTATCACAAAGCCTGCTCCAACAGTACATGCCATTCCAGTTTTTGCACCGGGAGCATGATACGTCACAACAATTTCATGTGTGCCAGCAGAAAGAGGAAAACCTAGAAAGGCGAGGTTGACTTGTTCACAGGAGACAGGATTGCCGTCTACCGTTGCAGTGAACCCCTTGTCATAGGGGATTGTTAGAACAAACCAGCTGTCCTGTTCGGTTGTAATTGTACCAGAGATCGTATCGCCTCGTGCCTGTTCAGCCGTTGTTTTCAGTGGCGTTACTTGTTCATGTGCTGTTTGTAGGAGCGTTTCCGGTAGGGTAAAGCATTGGATCTGCTTGATGCTGTATGTTCCAGCAGAAAGTGTAATGTCCAGTTTATCTGTTACATCTGAAAGCAGATAGGTGAAATGCTGGTTGTGGTTGTGATATTTCCAGTCTGGTGCAGTCAGTTTATTTTTTGTGCCGTTGATGGAAATGAACACATCGTCAGAATGTTCGGCAATGGTATTGTCTACCTCCATAGAAATCAGTAGAAGCTTGCCTTGAAGCGACTGCGAGATTGGAACGGAAAATGAAATATCTTGTTCTGCTTTTACTAGATAGCCATTTTCTTGTTTGGTTACCGGTAGTGCAGTTTCTGTTTGCATGATGTCAGTCAGTGGAACGGACTGTACGAGATGTTTTGGAAGCATCTGTATAGTATCAGTTGCCTCGTAACCCTGCGGAAGAATGACCGCAGAGAGCAGGGCAGCAACTTGTTCCGGTTCACTACAAGAAGAAAATGTGGTTTCTGTCATGGTACTGGTGGTTGCATAGCCGATTGGCATGGCAAGCTGGTTTTCATAGACGGTATAGTTTTCATCTGTATACAGCGGTTTATAGCCGAATAAACGTTTGTCATTGTAGTCAATTCGATATTTGTCACCCATCAGAACATGATATGCCGGATTTTTTACAGCATCCACAGCGGCATTGTTGCGAATACTGGTTTCGTTGAAGAGCTGATTATAGTAAAACCTAGAATAATTTTTATTTTGCACGGAGGCATAAATGGTAGATAGAAAGCAAGTAGCTTGTTGTGTTTGGTTGGCAGTTGCATAGGGTTGGGTTGCATTGTAAACCCGATACCAGCTGTTGTCATTTTTTGTGATTTGCTCGCTCAGTCGTATGAGGGAAGCGTTTTGGTATTGCTGCATTTTCTGTCGAGTCAGAAGCGTGTTGTCAGTGACATTGAGCAGAATACAATAGACAAACTGCATTCCACATGCCATCCATATGATTCGCTTTTCATTTCGGTGACAGTTTGATTTCCAAGGTTGGAGTAGGCAGAGAAAACAGAGTGTTTCTGCTGCGACCAATCCGATGAAAATCCAGCGTTTCCAGCCACTGAGAATATCACAGAAGAAAAATCCGGCAATTATCAACAGAAAGAAGCAAGGGATTACTTTTTTCCAAGGAATGTGTTTTTGTTGTAGGGCGGTGAAAAAATATCCATATAGCAGCACAGCCAGCGGCAGAAGAGGAATGTAGGCTTTGCCATCCAGATAAAGAAATCCATTGATACAGTAGAGCAGTAATGGCAAACAAAGCAGCAGAAGTAACGTAACTGCTAAAAACCGCACAGATTTTTTTCGTAGAAAGCAGCAGGCAAGAATGGCAAACAGACCAGTAATGGTGAGTCCGATGCCATAGGGTTGGTAAAAGAAATAGGAGAGCTGTACTGTTGGGATAAGCACATGCAGCCAAAACCATTTGTCCAGATGGGTTTCCGATCGTCCCTGTAGGAGTGCCAGTGCGGTGGGAAGAAGGAAACACATGGATGCTATTCCAGCAAGAAAGAGATGTCCAACAATCCGCAGCAAGAAATAGCGGCAGGTTGGTTTTTCCTGTATCCGCAGGAAGATGGCATAGAGTAGAATGGTGCAGAATCCGCCGACTGCAAAAAAGAAACTACTGCCCAGAATGCAGATTGCTGTCAGAAAGAGCCATATGTTCCAGTATTTTTTCTGACAGCGGTGAACGGCAAAGAGTGCACAAAAAAGGAAAGGGAGATAGTTTACGAACATCATATGTCGATGGCTGTGAAACAGCACAGGGGCTGCGAAAAGCAGCAGACTGGCACAGGCGAAAGCGATACGAGCGGACAGATGCTGTTTGCAGAAGAAATAGCAAAGAATCCCGCTGCACCAGACCAGCAGCAGGCTGGTGCATTGGATATAATTTATCATAGGGACAAAGGGCAGCAGATAGGAGAGGAGCAGTATCGGATGAAACAGACCATAGTAGGTAAATGCGTAGATATTCTGTCCGCCGCCGAGTTCGGCTGCCAGATTGGGAAAGAGCTGTCCAGTCTGATAGAAACGGGAGCGAAAATATTCTGGAAACAAGATATGCTGATTATTCCAGTCCATTGTAGATCCAAAGAGCATATCTGGATGAATACACCAGAGTAGACAGAGGGCAACTGTAAGTAGAGCAGTGAGTCCAGCAACGGCACATAAATCAGCACGAGAAAACCGGGAAAACCAGTGCAGGGAAAAAAAGCGTTTTTGCTGCATAGAAGTATCCTTTCATTTTTTGTTCCTGTCATTGAAAACAGAGTAGGTAGACAGGCGAGTACAATTTTTGCTGCCGGAAAAATAGCCCAGAATAGTATGTTTGTGCAGAGGGCAAGTCATTTTATATAATTGACAACGATTCTGCTTTTTTCAAAATAGCAGAAAATGTTTTGTAAGAATCAAAACAATCTGTCTCCGGTGTAAATTTCCGGATTTTCTCAGATTGTGAGATAATCCGTCTTGCGTGTTCCGTATCCGCAAGCACACCAGTTGCAAGCAGCTGTAAAGCAGCATTGCCATAAATTGTTGCATCAATTGGGCCAGAAATCACGGGAATCTGACAAATGTCTGCTGTCATTTGACACAGCAATGGATCTTTTGCACCAATGCCCACAACATGAATGACAGAATAAGAAATGTTTGTGCAGGTTTGGATTTCTTCCATTGTTTTTCGGTGCTGCAATGCCAGGCTTTCATAAATACATCGAATAATTTCGCCAACATTCTTTGGAACATACTGTTCTGTTTTTCTACAATACATCTGTATCTTTTGCGGCAAATTGCCAGGAAGCAGAAATATCGGATTATTTGGGTCAATAAAGCATTGTAGTGGAGTAGCGGCTAGAGCCAGTTCTTCCAGTTTGGCATAACTGTAGGTTTCTCCCTGCTCCCGGTAGTATCTTCTCGTCTCCTGAATGAGAAACAGACCGGCAATGCGTTTCTGAAATGTTATGGTATTATTATAACCAGTCAGATTAGAAAAACCAAGGGAAGCTGCTTGTTCTGTTAAGATTGGTTCTTGCAGTTCTGTTCCAAACAGCGTAGAAATGCCACATTGCAGAAATAAAAATGGTTGGTCTGGTTCCGCTGGAATAGCTAGGGCAGCACACTGTGTGCCTTTTCCACAAACGGACAGCACTTTTGCAGATGGAATGCCTAGCTCTTGGCAGACAGCCGGTGTCAGTGTTCCCTTATAGGAAGCACAAGGGACAATTTCTGGCAGAATGGTTTCTGGAATGGGAAATTGTTTGCAAAGTGAAGTATCCCATGTTTTTTCAGTGATGTTATAAAGTTGTGTAGTATTTGCTGAAGCCGCATCTGTTGTAGCAACCCCTGTTAAAAAATAAGCAAGTAAATCTGCAATTGGCAGCATAGTTTCAGCAAGTGCAAATAAAGCAGGTTGTGTTTTGTTTTGTGTGGAAAGCTGAAATAGTATGCTGGAAGGTACGGGTAGTATCCCGGTTTTTTCATAGAGTTTATCAGCAGAATAAAGTGGAAAAAGGGATTCCTGTTCTTCTGTTTGTATTTCTTGTTTACATTGTGGGTTGCAGAGTAATACGCCGTCTGTGTCCAGCAGACCATAATCTCTCCCCCATGCGTCAATTGCAAGGCTTTCCAATCCGCTGATAAAATTGGCACGCAATAAACTTGTTTTCAATTCGTGTAGTAAACGAAGAATATCCCAGAAAATTGCTTTCCCAATGCAGACTGGTTCATTTTCAAATCGGTGAACATCTTCTAATTGCAGACGTTCTCCATTGTAATGTGCCAAAACAGCACGACCAAATGTGGTGTTATAATCCAGTACAAGAACATGTCGTTTCATTTTTTCATCTCCAAATCTGTTCAATTGCTGTCATAATAAGAAGTTATCGGTATCATTTTTCTTTCTGACAGATGTTGTTCACATATTAAGTGCTTACTCTAATTATACAATTTTCAACGGAAAAAGTCTAGTGCTTTTATGACAATTTTATATCCTTTTTGATTCTTTTTTTGAAAAACGGATGGAATACAGAAGATTTCAGAAAGAAGCGAAAAAAGCCTTGACGGAAGACAAAAAGTTCGATATAATAAAATAAGAATCAAATGGAGCAGCAGTTCATTTCTGTGAGCAGACAGCCTACAGACTTTGATGTGTTCCATACTTAGTTTTTCATAAGGC
Source organism: uncultured Oscillospiraceae bacterium (assembly GCA_958448395.1). Taxonomy (GTDB): domain Bacteria; phylum Bacillota; class Clostridia; order Oscillospirales; family Ruminococcaceae; genus Ruminococcus_C. The sequence goes on from CAUDDP010000002.1 coordinate 11,604, forward strand.
GAGGCGATTTTTTAAGATGCAGACAATTCAAACATCTGCCTCTATTCTGAGTGCAGATATGTGTAATTTAGAAGCAGTATTGCATATGCTGGAACAGAGTGGTACGGATATGCTGCACTTTGATGTAATGGATGGTAGGTTTGTGAATAATATTTCCTTTGGGATACCAGTGTTGGCTGCGATTCGGAAGAAAACCAGTTTGTTTTTAGATGTTCATTTGATGATTGCAGATCCGCTGCAATATGCAGAACGTTTTGCACAGGCTGGTGCAAACGGGATTACTTTTCATCTGGAAAGTGAGGGTAATCCACAGAAAACCATTGATGCCATTCATGCCTGTGGGATTCCGGCTGGCATTGTGATAAAGCCGATGACACCAGCAGAAGCCGTTTTGCCCTATTTGCCGTCTGTGGAAATGGTATTGGTCATGACAGTGGAGCCGGGATTCGGCGGACAGGCATTTCTTTGGGACATGTTGGAAAAGGTTCGCTTTTTGCGACAGACAGTCGAAGAACAAGGTCTGCATACAACAATTCAGGTGGATGGCGGTGTTAACGCAGAAACAGCACCGGCAGCTGTAGAGGCTGGTGCGAATAATTTGGTGGTAGGAAGTTATCTGTTCCGACAAGAAAATCCAAAGACAGTAATTGATTTTTTGCATCGACTGTCTGAAAAACAGTAAAATCAGAAATGAATTTTAAAAAGTATACATAGAATAGAGAGAAGAAATAGGAGAGAACCAATATGAAAAGAAAATCACCCAAAATATACAAAGTGAGAACAGGAAAAATGAAGTCTGCAACAGCACATAATGTATTATCTGCTGTTGTTATGATTGCAGCAGCTGGGTTGGTTGGTTTTGTTGGATACAGTGTTGCAAAGCCGTTTATTGATGACGATTCCTCTGTAGATAACAATGCTGATTTGCAAATGAATGCAGTGGTTACTACTACGGTTTCTGATGGGGTCACCACAGATTTTTCTGCAATAGTGACAACATTTCTGACGGATGAGAATATGGCAGAAACCAATACAACTGTGAAAACAGACACCACGACAAAGACAACTGTGCAAACGAGTACAGCTGTTATCACAACTGAAACAGAAAAAGAAAGCACAGTGGCAACTACAAAGCAAACAGAGCATGAAAGCATTACGACAACACAGGTAGGTACAACAGAAGTTGCTGCAAAGAACGGTGTATCATTGTCAGACTTTACAGAAGCTGATACTGCTGAATGGTTGTCTGCTTCTGTTCTGGAAAGCAGAGATGCCTTTATTTCTTCATTGGAGCAGGTAAAGGGAAGCAATTCGGATGTAAAGGCAGTTGTCGTGCCAATGAAGCTGGAGGGCGGTTTATTGAACTATGCATCCAATATTTCCTATGTTGCCGGCATGGGAATTTGTGACGGAACCTTGACCGCTTCTGAGATTGTCAGCATTGCCAAGGAAAAGGGATTTTCTGTCTATGCAACGATTAGTGTAATGGATGACTGTCAGTTCCCAGAACTGCATCGTGATGCCGGTATTCAGCTGGCAGATGGTAGTGGAAGATGGCTGGACAATTCGCCGGAAAAAGGTGGTAAACCGTGGATGTCACCATACAGCAGTAAAACGGTTTCCTACATGACTGCAATGATACAGGAATTGGAAGATGCTGGATTCTCCGCTGCGATTTGTCAGAATTTTGTATATCCGTCCTTTTATGAATCGGATCGGGACTTCATTGATGTAGAAGATTATTTTGGAGAAAATCGTAACGATGCCATGGCAGCATTGGCAGATGCTATGGTAGAGGCTGCAACTGGAGATATGACAGTTGTATTGGATATGGAATGATGCAAACAGGGCGAAATATAATTTAACATAACGGATAAAAAGGAGTCAAGGACAATGGCAAGCAAGTTTACGATTTCATTGGATAAAATTATTGAAGAATTTAAATTGGAAATCATCTATACACCCAAAGACGCTGCTGAAATTCAGATTGATGAAGCGGATGTTACTCGTCCAGGCTTGCAGTTAATGGGCTTTTATGAGTACTTTAATCCAGAGCGAATCCAGATTATCGGTAAAATGGAATTTGCTTATCTTTCCACTATTGATGAGGAAACCAGAGTACAGCGATTGGATATGCTGTTTTCACAACGGATTCCGGCTTTGGTCATTTCCAGAGAACTGCCGTATTTTGAAGAGATGCTGGATTTGGCAAAGAAATATGCAGTCCCGTTGCTTCGCAGCAAAGAAAGCACTTCCAATTTCATTGCTGGTTTGATCGCTTTTTTGAACCTGAACCTTGCTCCACGTATTACAAGACATGGTGTTTTAATTGAAATTTATGGGGAAGGTGTATTTATCACTGGTGAAAGTGGTGTTGGTAAGAGCGAAACAGCCATTGAGTTGGTGAAACGTGGGCATCGTCTGGTTGCAGATGATGCAGTGGAGATCCGAAAGGTTTCCAACATCAGTCTGGTTGGCAGTTCACCGGATAATATCCGTCACTTTTTGGAATTGCGTGGTATTGGCATTATTAATGCACGACGTCTGTTTGGTATTGGTGCAGTTAAGAATACAGAAAAAATTGAACTGATTGTAGAGATGGAACAGTGGAATCCAGAGAAAATCTATGACCGAATGGGTGTAGATACACAGTTTGTCTCTCTACTTGGTGTAAAAGTACCATCTCTGACAATTCCAGTACGACCGGGTAGAAATCTGGCAGTCATTTTGGAGGTAGCTGCTATGAATAACCGGCAAAAAAAGATGGGATATAATGCTGCTTCTGATTTGCTGGATCATTTGGGTCTGGATATGGAGTCAAAAGAAGTGATTAAGGATTACGATGCATTTTAATGATCAGATGGGAGAGAATGACATGCAGGAATTAGAATCCATTACAGAGTGTTGTAAATCCTATCAGTGCAGCGTTCTACTACAGGAACCGCTGTCAAAGCATACAACATTCCGAATTGGCGGTGCCTGTCAGGCAATGATACAAATCAGTAGCCGAGAGGGTCTGCAAGCGGTTTTGCAATGCTGCCAGAAGCAAAATATTCCTTGGATTGTGCTGGGAAATGGCAGTAATATTTTAGCATCCGATGAGGGTTATAATGGGGTTGTCCTACAACTCGGCAGAGCCTTTTCTAATGTGCATTTGTTGGATGAAACTACAATTTTCTGTGAGGCTGGAGCAACATTGTCGTCTGTTGGAAAATTTGCATTGGAAGCCTGTTTAACTGGAATGGAATGTCTTGCTGGAATTCCGGGTACCATTGGCGGTGCAGTTTATATGAATGCAGGAGCGTACGGCGGTGAAATGAAGGATGTGGTACAGACTGTTGAATATCTGGATGAAGATGGTACATTTCAGGCAGTAACGCTGGAAGAATTACAGTTTTCTTATCGACATAGTATGTTTTCCGGCACAAAAAAGATTGTAACAGGTGTAACACTGCATTTGGAAAAGGGAAGTTATGCTGCAATTCAAGAAGAAATGCAGAAACTAAAAAATCAGCGGATTGCAAAACAGCCGCTGGAATTGCCGAGTGCTGGCAGCACATTTAAGCGGCCGGTTGGCAGCTATGCCTCTTTTTTGATTGATCAATGCGGTTTAAAAGGTGCAAGTGTCGGAGACGCACAAGTGAGTGTCAAACATGCTGGCTTTGTTGTGAATACTGGGCACGCAACTTGTCGGGATGTATTGGAGCTTTGTGATTTTGTGATAGAAACGGTAAAAGAAAAAACCGGCTACTGTCTGGAGTTAGAACCCGTGATTTTAAAATAACAGGAGGGAAAACATATGCAGGTCGTAGTGGTAACAGGCATGTCAGGTTCCGGAAAATCTGTTGTGATGGATGTGATGGAGGATATTGGTTATTATTGTATTGATAATTTACCGCCACAGTTGATTCATCGCTTTGTGGAAATTTGCAGAGAGTCAGAAAATAGGCTGGAAAAAATTGCAATTGCTGCGGATTTACGTTCCGGTGAGATGTTTTCAGATGCGTATGATTGTGTCTGTCGGCTGAAAGAACAAAAGGATCTGCATGTGAAATTGCTTTATATAGAAGCAGATGATGAGATGCTAATTAAACGTTATAAGGAAACTAGACGGAAACATCCGCTGGATGAACGCTTTAACGGTTGTCTGCATCAAGCATTGGAGTTTGAGCGGGAGCAATTGCTTCGATTAAAGGCGATTGCAGATTACTATATTGAGACCTCTTATCTTTCTGTTTCACAGTTGAAAGAACAGATTCGGGAGACCTTTTTGGAAAATCGTTCAGATTCCCTTTCAATCAAGGTCACTTCGTTTGGATTTAAATATGGTGTTTCCACAGAGTCTGATCTGGTATTTGATGTTCGTTGCTTGCCAAATCCATATTACATCAAGGAATTGCGGCATCATACAGGTTGTGATGTGTGTGTACGAGAATATGTAATGCAGTTTGAGCAGTCTAAAATTTTATTGAAAAAGATAGAGGATTTGCTGGACTTCTTAATCCCTCTTTATATTAAAGAAGGAAAGAGCCGGCTGGTAATTGCTTTTGGTTGTACTGGTGGAAAACATCGTTCGATTACATTTACCGAATTGATTGGTGATTATCTAACTGAAAAGGGAATGCATGTGATCAAACAGCATCGAGATATTGGAAAAGATCGTCCTTGAAGCATGGAATGACGCACCGCCTTGCGGTAGAAAGCAGGGTGGTGTTTTTCTTTTTATAAGAATATGAAATAAATAATGTGAGTTTGATGGACAAGTTCTATCCGCCAAATGGCGACTATAGTTAAACCGGCACGGCTTTTGATTGGCAGTAGTAGAATGCATTTTCATCGAACTTGTGTTAAATATATGATAATAAGAGCAGCATAATTTTTTCTATGGAAACGTTTTTTATTTGTCCTGCGGTTGTTTGTGACATTTTACACATCAACTTGTAGTTATAGAAAAAAGGAGAAAACTGCTTATTTGTACTGTAATCAAGCAAAAATGAAAGGGGATATTGTTATGTCCTTTTCGCAGGATGTTCGGCAGGCATTGCAAAATACAATTTTAGATAAAGATCAGTCTTTTTCCTGTCTGTACGGGATGCTGTTGTACAGTCGTATTTTTACACCCCAGCGAATTTGTTTTCAAAGCGAAAGTGAAACAGTTGCTGTCATGTTTCCTCAGCTGCTGCATACAGTGTTTTCCTTTCCACCAGAAACGGTGGTGCTGGAGCGAGGAAGAGGCGGACTTTATAGTCTTTCTTTGCAAAATAAACAGCAGATTGCTACTATTTGTAACTGTTATCGGATTCATTTGGATGATCGACAGATTAATCTTTGCAATATCGTGCAGAACAGTATGCCAGCATTTTTTGCTGGAGTGTTTCTAACTTGTGGCAACATTATGGATCCAAACAAATCCTATCATCTGGAATTTGTAACCCCAACTGCAACACTTTGTAATGATCTTTGCATTTTCTTGAACCAGTTGCTAGGCATCAAGGGACATATTTTGGAGAGAAAGCAGGCATTTGTGCTATATGTCAAAGATAGTGAACAAATTGAGGATATTCTGACCTTTATGGGAGCACAGCAATGTACGCTTGATCTAATGAATATAAAAATTAAAAAGGATATGAGAAATAAGGCAAATCGTGTGCGAAACTGTGATGCGGCTAATATTGATAAGGTGGTATCTGCTGCCATGCGGCAAACAGAAGAAATTCTCTGGATTGCAGAAAAACAGGGCTTGGATTCTTTGCCGCCAGATTTAAAAGCATTGGCAGAATTACGGTTAGAAAATCCAGAACTGAGCCTAAAAGAACTCGGAGAGTTATTGCAGCCGCCAATTGGTCGTTCTGGTGTCAATCATCGGTTTCAAAAATTATCTCTTCTGGCGAAGGAGTTGCATTTTCATGCTGGAAATCAAACAAGATGAGTTTGTGCATTTGCATGTACATAGTGTTTATAGCCTGTTGGATGGAGCTTGTCGAATTCCAGAAATGATGAAACAAGTCAAAGCGATGGGACAAACGGCAATTGCTTTGACAGACCATGGCAATTTATATGCTGCTATTTCCTTTTATCAGGCAGCAAAAAAAGAAGGACTGCACCCCATTATTGGCTGTGAGGTCTATGTTGCCAGTCGTACTCGATTCGATCGTGTACAGGCATTGGATCGAAAACGGTATCATTTGGTTTTGTTGTGTGAAAATCAGACTGGTTATCGAAATTTAGTAAAACTTGTTTCAAAGGCGTGTTTGGAGGGATTCTATCAAAAACCACGTGTGGATTGGGAATTGCTCTCGCAGTATCACGAGGGGTTAATTTGTTTATCTGCCTGCTTGGCTGGTGAAGTGCCGCAGCAGCTGCTTGTCGGAAACTATGAACAGGCAAAACAGACCTCATTGCGGTATCAGGCTTTATTTGGCAAAGATCATTATTATTTGGAAGTGCAGAATCACGGTTTGCAGGAACAGAAGACAATTTTACCGCTGCTTTATCAGCTTTCAAAAGAAACGGGAATTCCATTGGTTGCTACAAATGATGTGCACTATCTGACACAGGATGAGGCAGAAATGCAGCAAGTCTTGCTCTGCATCCAGACAGGAAAAACGATAGATGACCCCACTGCGATGCGTTTTGGGACAAACGAGTTTTATTTGAAAAGCACACAAGAAATGCAACAATTATTTTCTGCGGTGCCGGAAGCAATCACAAATAGCAAACGAATTGCAGACCGCTGCCAGTTGATGTTTGAAACAGGGAAGCTGTATTTGCCTTCATTTTTTATGGATGGTTTGAAAGACAATAAGGCTTTGTTTGCTGCTCTTTGTCAAAGTGGTGCACAAAAACACTATGGAATGCCTGTACCAGAGCATGTACAGAAGCGGTTACAACATGAGATGGATGTTATCACACAGATGGGTTATATCGACTATTTTTTAATTGTATGGGATTATGTGAATTTTGCAAAACAGCATCAAATTCCAGTCGGTCCCGGAAGAGGTTCTGGTGCAGGCAGTCTTTGTGCGTATTGCATGGGCATTACAGAGATTGATCCGATTGCTCATCAATTGCTGTTTGAACGTTTCTTAAACCCAGAACGTGTCAGTATGCCGGATTTTGACATTGATTTTTGTATTGAAGGCAGACAGGCTGTAAAAGAATATGTGATTCAAAAATATGGTGCAGATCATGTAACAGAAATCATCACATTTGATTTGATGAAAGCCAGAGGTGCAGTGCGAGATGTTGGAAGAGCATTGAATATTCCCTATGCTCTTTGTGATCGCATTGCTAAAAAAATTGATCCACATTACACCATTGCAGAAATGATAGCATCACCTGAAGGAACTGAATTACAGCAGCTTTATCAGACAGATAGAAATGCCAGAAAACTATTAGATATGGCACAAAAAATAGAAGGTATGCCACGGCATACTTCTACGCATGCAGCAGGTGTAATTATTTCTGCAATCCCGTTGTTAGAGATGGTGCCATTACAGAAAAATGAGGATACCATTGTAACACAGTATCCAATGGGAACACTAGAACAGCTCGGCTTGCTGAAGTTTGACTTTTTGGGTTTAAGAAACCTGACAATTATTCGGGATTGTGTGCAGATAATCCATGAAACAGAGCCGGATTTTTCGATTCATCGAATTCCGGTTGATGATGCAGCAGTATACCGTATGATGGCAAATGGCGATACTATGGGTGTTTTTCAGTTTGAAAGTGCAGGTATGCGTCACGTATTGATGCAAATGCAGCCGGAACGTTTGGAGGATTTGACAGCTGCCCTTTCTCTATATCGTCCGGGACCAAGAGATTCCATTCCGCAGTATCTGGAAAACCGCAAGCATCCGGATACAATTTCCTATGCTCATCCTTCTTTGAAACCAATTTTAGATGTGACATATGGCTGTATGGTTTATCAGGAACAGGTTATGGAAATTTGTCGGGCACTGGCAGGGTATTCTTACGGCAGAGCTGATATTGTCAGGCGAGCGATGTCCAAAAAAAAGCAGGATGTAATGGAACAGGAACGGCAGGTTTTTCTATATGGTTTAGAAGGGGTTTGCTGCGGTGCTATTCAAAACGGTATTCCAAAAGAAGCAGCAGAATCCATTTTTGATGCAATCAGCCGTTTTGCTTCTTATGCATTTAATAAATCTCATGCAGTTGCCTATGCTTATTTAGCATATCAGACTGCCTATCTCAAATGTCATTATTTTTCTGCTTATATGGCAGCATTGATGACTAGTGTAATGGGAGATTTTCCAAAGCTATTGTCCTATATTTCGGCCTGTCAGAAAGCTGGTGTGTCCGTATTGCCGCCACATATCAATGAAAGTCATGCAGCTTTTACTTGTACAAAAAAAGGGATTCGCTTTGGGCTATCCGCAGTCAAAAATGTAGGAATGGCTTTAATTGAAAAGCTGGAACAAGAACGGCAAAAAAATGGTTTGTTTACCGGTTTGTATGATTTTTGCCAGCGAATGCAAGGAATCGAATTGAATAAACGAGCCTTGGAGAGTCTGATTCAAAGTGGTGCATTGGATGGGTTTGGGTGGAATCGTCGGCAGATGCTCCAGCAGTATGAACAGATTCTATCATCTGCCAAGGAAACTGCTGCCACTCAATTGACGGGACAAATGCAACTGTTTGGCATGGTATCAGCAGGTAATTGGCAGGAACCAACACCAGAACCAATGGAAGAGTTTTCTCAGACAGAATTGCTTCATATGGAACGGGAAGTCACTGGTATGTATATTTCCGGCAATCCGTTGCAGCCGATACAATACCTTTGCCGTTTGCTGCATACAACCACAGTTTCTTCCCTTTCATCCCTTCTGGAACAAACGAGTGTTTGTATAATTGGAATTTTACAGCAAATGAAGCTGCATCTGACAAAAAGTAATGAACGGATGTGTTTCTTTCAATTGGAGGATTTAACTGGTTCTGTAGATTGTATTGCATTTCCTAACGTTTTTCGTGCTGTCCAACAAAAGCTACAAACAGATTCTATTTTATGGTGTAAAGGAACGCTTTCTGTGAAAGAAAGCGGTGTTTCCATTTTGTGTAACAGCATTTTGACAGTAGAAGAATTACAGAGACAGGTTGCACAAGGACGGCTATGTATCAAGCTTGCTTCTACTGATACGATGCGTATGCAACAGGCATTGCAAACAGCAGAAGCATATGCAGGGAATACGGATATTTGTTTTTATTTTACAGACAAAAAACGAATGGTGCAGCCAAAACAAAAGAGGGGAATTGCAGTAACGGAAGAAGTTGAACAGGTTTTACATCAATTCTTTTCCAGTGAAGAATTGGGTATTTTAAAATAGAATAAATAAAAAATAAAACAGGGGGAATGATTGTGAAAATTTGTAAAATGAGAAGTGGTGTCATTGGATTTTTGACAGCTTGCTGCTGTCTCGTTTCAGAGAACGGATTATCAGTGCTTGCAGAAAATGCAGCAGAAAGTTTGATCGTAGAAGGACAGGTATTGACAGAGTCGACAGAAGAAACAGCGTTGCCAGAGGAAAACGAGTTGCCATTTGTTACAACTGCACCAACTATGATAGAGACAACAGTAGAAACCACTGAAATCGTTTTGGAGGGTCCAGATGATACCACCATTTCACTGGGTGATTTAGATGGAGATGGTACAGTGGGTGTAGAAGACGCTGTATTTGTATTGACGATTTATGCAAGACAATCTGCTGGATTAGAAATGAATCTTTCTCCGCAACAATTTTTTTGTGCAGATTGTGACCATGATACAAAGATCAGCGTAGAAGATGCTGTTTTGATTTTGGAGTATTATGCGAAACGTTCTGCCGGTCTATCAGTGGGAACTTTTTCTGAATATGTGGATGAAAGCAGTCATCCAGTGACAACTACGGTTACAGAACCAACATTACCATCAGAAACCAGTACAGAAACGAGCGAAACAGGGATAGAAACAACAACGGAAATATCCCCAGTGATAACAACGACTGTACCAACAACAATAACTACTACAACACCGACAACTTCTACCACAACGTCAACAACTTCTACTACTACATCAACTATCACAGAGACTACGATAACTACCACAACTACAGTAACCACTACTACCACCACTACAAACAATACTCTGCCGAATGCAGTGAAATTGCCAGTGGCTTGTATTTTGCAGAATGATTCTCCCTCTTTGCCGACAGGTTGCGAGGCAACTGCATTGACCATCGCCTTAAATTATGATGGGTTTGCAGCAGAAAAAACAGATATTGCAAAGACATACCTACCTAAAATGTTGTTCTATACATTGAATAACATTTATTATGGTGCAGATTTTCAATATGTATTTCCAGGCGATCCAACGACTTCCTATGGGTATGGCTGCTATGCACCCGCCATTGTTGCCACTGCAAATGCTTATTTTACCGCACAAAGGAATGCATCTTATGCGGAAAACATCAGTGGTACAAACTTTTCAAATTTGTTGTCCTATGTGGCAAATGGCAGACCTGTTGTCTTCTGGGCAACTATGGGAATGTGTGCACCAGGAACGGGAGGCAGCTGGGTAACACCAGAGGGAAGCACTGTTACATGGAAAAGTAATGAACATTGTTTGGTTCTGACTGGATATGACAAATCAGCGGGCACAGTAGAGGTTGCTGACCCACTGCGAGGGAATGTAACTTATGATATGGCATTGGTTGCACAACGATATGAGCAGATGGGCAAGAATGCTGTCATTTTACATAGTACAACAGATCCTAAAACAGAAACAGAAGGCGTAGTGAATAATGGTGTCTACCGTTTACGCAATGCCGGAAGTGGTTTGTATTTGACTGTTGCAGATGGTATGGATGCCGATAAAACAAATGTAATACAGGATACAGAAAAAGTATCCTTGTCACAGCTATTTCGGATTTCCTATGACACAGACCGCAATGCCTATCGTTTATATGCAATGTGTTCTTCTGATGAAACCGATATCGATGGAACAAATCGTGTACTGGATATTGTGAAACTGGGCGGTGGTGTTGTCAGCGGTTGTAATGTAGAAATTTATCGTCCTGTGGATGCACCTGCACAAACTTTTGTATTGGTTCCGCAGGCAGACGGCACCATGATGCTGTCATGTAGTGCCAATCGCAGTACTTGTCTGTCTGTTTGGAGTAATGATGTTGGATCCAGTCTTGGTACAGGATTTTATGCAATTGGCAATGTTGTCATCCGAAACGATATTGGAGAAAGTACACAACGTTGGATTCTGGAGAAGAATGAAGGGTTTCAATAATTCAGAATTGTTCTGAAAAAGGAGAAAAATCTGCATGAAAAAAAGCATACTGTATATAGAACGGTTTGCGGAAAAATTACAAAAGCATTTTGATGAAAACTAAGAACCTAAATTGATATGATTGCAAAAAAACAACCCAAAAAGAGTATTTTTCTTCTCGGGTTGTTTAACTTTTAGATTTTTTCGATGCAATTTTGGTTTTAAGAAAGTGCAATCAGTTGCTTCATATCATATAGACCAGCAGGTTTTCCGCAAAGGAAAACAGCTGCATTAATAGCACCTTCTGCAAATACAGTCTTGGAAGCAGCACTATGAGAAAGCGTAATCACCTCATCATGGCCAGCAAAAATTACATCGTGTTCGCCGACGATTGTGCCGCCCCGAATAGCGTGCATGCCAATTTCATTTTTTTCCCGCTTCATTCGCCGTGCGTGACGGTCATAGACGTAATGATAGCGATTTTCTTTTACCTCGTTAATGGCATTCGCAAGCATAATCGCAGTGCCACTTGGTGCATCAATCTTTTGATTGTGATGCTTTTCTACAATTTCGATGTCAAATTGATCCCCCAGAATGGTAGTTGCACGCTTTGCCAGTTCTACCAGCAGATTGATGCCGAGGGACATATTAAAGGTGAAGAATACTGGAACCTGTTCTGCTGCTGTTTTGATTTGTGCAATTTGTGTTTCACTGTATCCTGTGGTTGCCAGAACCAGTGCAACGTTATGCGTAAATGCATAATTTAACAGCATATCCAAAGAAGAAGGATTGGAAAAGTCAATGATGACATCTGGCTGTTCTGGCAACTGTTCTGCTGTTTCTACAATGGGAAAAGTATCGTATTGTTTGGTATAGCTGTCAATTCCGCCGATGACCTTGCAGTCTTTCCGATTAGCAATGCAGCTGGCAAGGGTGTGTCCCATTTTTCCGTTTGCACCGCATAGAACAATTTTTTTCATTTTTTCACATCCTTTGCTTTACAAGATAAAACTTAAACCAAGTTGTGTGCAGCGAGTGCATCATGCAAAGCGGTCTTATGTTCTTCTGTCATTTCATAGAGCGGCATTCTGCACGAACCGGCTGGCATTCCCATTTGATTGAGGGCATCCTTTACTGGAATCGGGTTTACCTCAATAAACAGTTTGTTGATCAGATCCAGATATTCTAACTGCATCTGAGAAGCTGCTGCAAAATTATTTTCCAGGCAATATTGTGTCATTTGATGGGTTTCCTTTGGCATGACATTGGATAGGACAGAGATGACACCCTTTCCGCCAAGAGACATAATTGGTACAATCATGTCATCATTTCCGCTGTAGATATCCACCAAATCACCACATTGTGCAGCCAATTTTGCAGTGTAACTGATATTACCGGAAGCCTCTTTGACCGCCACAATGTTTTTGTGCTGACCGAGTGCCTTTACCGTTGCAACATCAATGGCAACGCCAGTGCGGCTCGGAATATTGTAGAGAATGATCGGAATATTGACACTGTCTGCGATCATAGTATAATGGGCAATCAGGCCACGCTGTGTACACTTATTATAATATGGTGTTACTAGCAGCAGACCGTCTGCTCCGAGTTCCTGTGCTTCTCTGGAAAGTTCAATGGCATACTGGGTGTCATTGCTACCTGTTCCGGCAATCACTGGAACTCGGTTATGGGTGTGCTCTACTGCACAGCGAATACAATCACGATGCTCTTCGTCGCTTAACGTAGAAGATTCACCGGTTGTACCGCAGATAATAATGGCATCTGTTCCATTTTCAATCTGGAAGTCAATCAGCTTCTTTAGTCCTTCAAAATCAACGGTACCGTCCTGCAACATTGGTGTAACAATGGCAACACCGGCACCAGTAAAAATTGTATTTTTCATGGTGGAAACGCCCCTTTCAAATTATTATTTTAGTAAGATGTTTACGGAATCGGCTTCATAAAAGTCAGCCATGTGTCAGAAATGACGCCCTGCACGGTTTGATAAAATGCAATAGCGGGTGCATTTTGTTGTAAACATTTCCATTCTATTCGCAGACAGTTTTGTTCTTTTGCAATTTGTTCTAAACGATGAAATAGTTCTGTTGCAATACCTTTGCCACGAAATGCCGGTTCTACCCATAGGTCTTCCAGATAGAGTACTGATCTTCCGGAAAGCATTGCAAGCGGAATGAAGAAATAGGCAGCCAGTCCAATGGCTGTTCCGTTTTCTGTTTCTGCCAATAGTGCAGAGAGCCTATTTTCTGTTTGCAGCATAGTGTATACCATTTCAGCCGTTAAGCTGCATGATGCAGAAGCCCTTCAAAATCGGCCAATTTGTGTATCATTTGACAGATGGTTTCTGCATCACTGAACACAGCAGGTCGAATGGTCATGCAAAGTAACCTTTTGCCGCCAACAATTCTGCCAGTAATACAGCACCACCAGCAGCACCACGCAGGGTGTTGTGTGACAGGCAGACGAACTTATAGTCAAACAAAGAATCTTCCCGCAGACGACCAACAGAAACAGCCATACCATTTTCCAGATTGCGGTCAGTCTTTGCCTGCGGACGGTTATCCTCTTCAAAATAGTGGATGAACTGTTTCGGAGCACTTGGCAGCTGCAATTCCTGTGGTACACCAGAAAAGTCTTTCCAAGCCTTCAGAATTTCTTCCTTTGACGGTTTCTTGTCGAATGAAACAAATACTGCGGCAGTATGCCCGTCAGAAACCGGCACACGCAGACACTGTGTGGTAATCAATGGGGATGTAGCAGAAACAATCTGGTCGCCTTCTACACTGCCCCAAACCTTCAGCGGTTCTTTTTCTGATTTTTCTTCTTCGCCACCGATGAATGGAATTACATTGTCCACCATTTCCGGCCATGTCTGAAAGGTCTTTCCGGCACCGGAAATTGCCTGATAGGTGCATGCGAGTATTTGCTTGATGCCGTAAGTACGCAGCGGAGAAAGTGCTGGTACATAACTTTGGATGGAGCAATTAGACTTAACGGTAATGAAGCCCTTCTTTGTACCAAGGCGTTTTTTCTGGCTTTCGATGATATCCAGATGTTCCGGATTGACTTCTGGAATGATCATCGGCACATCTGGTGTAAAGCGATGTGCAGAGTTGTTGGAAACAACAGGACATTCTGCCTTTGCATATGCTTCTTCCAGTGCACGGATTTCCTCTTTTTTCATGTCTACTGCACAGAAGACAAAGTCTACCATGGAAGCAACCTTTTGGATATCTGCTTGTGCATCCAACATCACCATATCTTTCATCGAAGATGGCATCGGCGTTGTCATTGCCCAACGACTGCCAACAGCTGCTTCATAGGTTTTACCGGCAGAACGAGGAGAGGCTGCCAGAGCGACAACCTGAAACCACGGATGACCGTCCAGCAAGGTTGCAAATCGCTGACCTACCATGCCTGTTGCACCAATGATACCAACTTTCCACTGTTTCATTTGTAAATCCTCCAAAAATTATTAAAAATAAAAAAAACCGGTTGAAAACCGATAGAGTATGCGTTATAATAGATATGTTGGCATTTTGTATATGCCGATAGCTCTCCATCACAACGATGACAGTCACAGACCTGTTTGAACCTGTGACCAGAAAAGAAATGACCAAATTCTTTTCTTCGGCACTCGCACCTTTTTGTTCTGTATTAACGGATCGGTCATATCCAGCCAGAACATACTCATCTTGAGTGCACCTCTATCTTAGTTCCATCATACCATTTTTCTAGTGGTATGTCAATATTATTTTGAAAAAAATTAGGAGTGAACCATGAAAAAATCAGATTTTTATTATAATTTACCGGAATCGTTGATTGCACAGACACCGGTTACACCGAGAGATCATTCTAGGTTGATGTTGATCAATAAGGAAAGTGGTGAGATTTCTCACTGCCATTTCTATAATTTATGCGATATTCTGCAAAAGGGTGACTTACTGGTTATGAATGATTCTCGTGTTCTGCCAGCAAGACTTTATGGGGAAAAAGTAGACAATGGCACGTTTATTGAATTTTTGCTGCTGGAACAGAAGGGGGATAAGTGTTGGGAAATCATTTGTCGTCCTGGTAAAAAAGCAAAGGTCGGCACATGTTTTTCTTTTGGGGGCGGGAAACTGCTGGCAGAAGTAATAGAAGTAAAGCCGGACGGCAATCGGATTGTACAGTTTCAGTGTGATGATAATTTCTATACGGTGCTGGATGAGATTGGACAAATGCCACTTCCGCCATACATTACAAAGAAATTAGAGGATAAAGAACGCTATCAAACTGTCTATTCCAGAGAACTTGGTTCTGCAGCAGCTCCCACTGCTGGATTGCATTTTACGAAAGAAATGTTGCAAACATTGCAAGAAAAAGGCATTGATACTGCATTTGTGACTTTACATGTGGGACTTGGTACATTTCGCCCTGTTAAAGAAGATGATGTTCTACAGCATAAGATGCATAGTGAACATTATCATCTGCCGCAGGAAACAGTAGATAAAATTTTGCAGACAAAACAAAACGGCGGACGTGTTATTGCAGTTGGCACGACTTCTTGCCGTACGTTGGAAGCTGTTGCAACGATGCATAATGGTACCTTAGAGGCAGCAGACGGCTATACTGATATTTTTATCTATCCCGGTTATTCATTTAAAGTGTTGGACGGGCTAATTACCAATTTCCATCTGCCAGAAAGTACGTTAATTATGCTGGTATCTGCTTTGCTGGGGTATGAAAAGACGATGCATGCTTATGAAGTTGCTGTACAGGAAAAGTATCGCTTTTTTAGTTTTGGCGATGCGATGTGTATTTTGTAATAGAGACACTTTCCAAAAAGCTAGGTTAAGATTTGTGCTATCATAATGATGTTTACAAAAAATTAATCCAATTACGATTTAAAATACAAAATCAGAGCGTATAATATAACATGTGAAAGGCCTTAAAAGTAAATAACCATTTGGAACAATGACGTCCTGTGCAGTGAACAATTACTGTATATGGGCGTTTTTTGTGTTTTAAAATAAGTTTCAAATTGGTAGACACCGGTGTTTATATGATTTTAAATCACATTATGTGAGTCTATTTTACAAAAATATAGACATAATAGAAAAACAGACATTAGGAGGACAATAACAATGAATTCTGGTAGTATTGCTTTTGTAATCATTTGTGCATCATTGGTATTTTTTATGACACCGGGCTTATCTTATTTCTATGGCGGTTTGGTTCGTCGTAAAAATGCGGTAAACACAATGTTTGCTTCTGTTATTACAATTGGTACAGGGATTGTAATGTGGGTATTATTTGGATATTCTCTTTCATTTGGAGGAGATCACTTTGGCGTAATTGGTGATTTTAGCTGGTTAGGCTTGGAAGGCGTATCTAAGACAGAACCATATGTGGAAGGACAGCAGATACCAAATATGGTATTTTGCTTGTTTCAGATGATGTTTGCAGTCATTACACCAGCATTAATCACTGGTGCAGTTGCTGGTAGAATGCGATTTAAATCTTTATTTTTCTTCATTATTTTCTGGAGTGTGATTGTCTATTATCCAATGGCACATATGGTATGGGGCGATGGCGGATTCCTGGCGAAAATTGGTTCTATTGATTTTGCTGGCGGAAATGTTGTTCATATTAGCTCTGGTGTTTCTGCATTGCTGCTTTGCATTTTGCTTGGTAAACGATATGATTATGCAAGAACAAATTATCGGATTCACAATGTTCCGTTTGTTGCATTAGGTGCATTTATCTTGTTATTTGGTTGGTTTGGCTTTAATGCTGGGTCTGCATTGGCAGCAGACGGCTTGGCAGCTCATGCATTCCTTACAACAGCTGTTTCTTCTGCAGCGGGAATGCTTTCTTGGATGCTTTGTGATGTGATTGCAGATAAAAAACCGACTTTTGTTGGTGCTAGCACAGGTTTGGTTGCAGGTTTGGTCGGCGTTACACCGGGTGCAGGGTTTGTACCAATTTGGGCAGCAATTATCATTGGATTTACGACTTCTCCAATTTGTTTCTTTATGATTTCCTTTGTAAAGAAAAAGCTGGGTTATGATGATGCATTGGATGCATTTGGATGCCATGGAATTGGTGGTATCTGGGGCGGTATCTGCACAGGTTTATTCACACAAGTTTCTATCAATGATATTGGACAGGGAAATGGTCTTTTCTTTGGTGATGTAAAGCTGTTTTTGATGCAGTTGGCCAGCATTGTTATAACAATTGCAGTTGCAGTTGTTGGTACATTAATTTGCTATGCGTTGACTAAATTGGTAAGTGGCGGACG
Source organism: uncultured Oscillospiraceae bacterium (assembly GCA_958448395.1). Classification (GTDB taxonomy): domain Bacteria; phylum Bacillota; class Clostridia; order Oscillospirales; family Ruminococcaceae; genus Ruminococcus_C. Next base: position 29,174 of record CAUDDP010000002.1, read on the forward strand.
CATTCGCGTAGATGAACGAACGGAACGAGCTGGTTTGGATCGTACAGAGCATGGCGAAGCGGCGTATCCGTCCTTTACAGGATTAGACTAAACAAAAGGAGAGACAGCATATGATTATCAAAGTAGAAGCGATTATTCGAGAAGAAAAGCTGCAAGATGTATTAGATGCACTTGCAGAAATGAATGTGCATGGTGTGACTTGCTATCAAGTAATGGGCTGTGGCACGCAGCGGGGATTGAAGAGTTATGTGCGTGGACACCAGGAAGTAGAGATTCAAATGTTGCCCAAGATTAAACTAGAAGTTTTGGTTTCTTCCGAAGAATGGGAACAAAAGACAATGGAAACTATTCAAAAAGCAGCCTATACAGGAAATATTGGTGATGGTAAAATCTTCAGTTATGATGTAAGAAATGCAATGCGAATTCGTACCAAAGAAATTGGATCCAGTGCGATTCAGCCGGAATAATTAGATAATACTGCCATAAAAAGACTGGTTCAAAAGGAACTGGTCTTTTTTGCTTGACGGCACTCGATAGAACATGCTATAATGAAATAAAAATCAGGTAGGAGGATTGTGTCTTTGCATACCATCGCACATATTGAAAATGATTTTCAAACAAAATTTGGCATTCCAAGGCAAAGCGGTCTGGTGCCTTCTTTGCAGTCAAAAATTATTTTTGAGCCTTTATATCGTAATCCAGATGCATTTCGTGGATTAGAATCTTATTCGCATATTTGGCTGATTTGGCAATTTTCTGATGCGATTCGAAAAAATTGGTCTCCCACTGTGCGTCCGCCACGGCTTGGTGGAAATCAAAGGATGGGTGTTTTTGCAACTCGCTCACCATTTCGGCCAAATCCAATTGGTCTTTCTGTTGTACAGCTTGATCAGATAATATGGGATGCACCAGAATCACCGATGCTTTATGTCAATGGTGCAGATTTAATGAATGGTACCCCTATCTATGATATCAAGCCATATTTACCACATATTGATAGCCATCCAGGAGCAAGTGGTGGATTTGCTATACAAGTAGCGGATTATGCATTACAGGTTGTTTTTCCAGATCAATGGCTAGAACAGGTTCCCGTGCACCTACAAGAGGCATTGTGTGAGATTTTGAAACAAGATCCTAGACCTTCCTACCAGCATGATCCAAACCGTGTATATGGTTTTTATTTTGCAAACTTGGAAATTAAGTTCACTGTACAGGATAATATTTTAACAGTTTGTAGTGTACTGCATCAAATAGAAAAATAATATAAAGATAGTATTACTATGGAATATGAGAGAATCGTTTATATATTATATCTAAAAATGTATTGACGGTACTAAATACGTTCGCATTAATCAGGCAAAAACATATTTATAAGAATGTAATATAAAATCCATTTTTCCGCTTATTTCATTAAAAGCAGAGGTTTGTGATACTGTTGCTGTATTTATTGATATTTATAATCAATTTTGATTGAAAACATAAATATAAGAAGAATAAATAAGATGAGAACTGCCTTTTCCGTTGTTTCTTTTCTTTAGCAACACCTTTAGTCACCCTTAAAGCAAAAAAATACTTGATTTCAGTCGGAAAATGTTGTATAATAAAGTTGTATGCCAAAACGGTATGCATGATCCTGCGTCGGTTCGTTTTCTTAGGTGGAAAAGAAAATCGACGTCTGGAAAACTACCATATGAAAGGAGTTTGAAGATGATTTATTCAAACGAAGTAAACAAAATGTGCAGTATTGCACAGGGCGTGAACCATGGTGCTGCTCCGATTCCGGAAGAGGCAAAATGGGTAAAGGCAAAGGAAATTTCTGACATCTCTGGTCTGACACATGGCATTGGTTGGTGTGCACCGCAGCAGGGTACCTGCAAGCTGACACTGAATGTTAAGGAAGGTGTGATCCAGGAAGCCCTCGTAGAAACCATTGGTTGTTCTGGTATGACACACTCCGCTGCTATGGCATCAGAAATTCTGCCAGGTAGAACAATTCTGGAAGCATTGAATACCGATCTCGTATGTGATGCAATCAATACTGCTATGCGGGAGTTATTTTTGCAGATTGTTTATGGTAGAAGTCAGAGTGCATTCTCCGAAGAAGGTTTGCCGATTGGTGCAGGCTTGGAAGATTTGGGTAAGGGCCTGCGTTCTCAGGTTGGTACGATGTATGGTACACTGGCAAAGGGTCCTCGTTATTTGGAAATGACAGATGGCTATGTAACAAAAGTGGCTTTGAATGAGGATGATGAAATCATTGGCTATAAGTTTGTAAACTTCGGCAAGATGATGGACTTTATCAAGGCTGGTGACGATGCAAATACTGCATTTGAAAAGGCACAGGGTCAGTATGGTCGTGTAGCAGACGCTGTGAAGTTTGTAGACCCAAGAAAAGAATAAGGAGGATTTCATCCATGGCATTGTTTGAATCTTATGAGAGAAGAGAAAAGCAGATTCTTGCGGTTCTCAAAGAATATGGTATTGACTCCATTGAAGGTGCAGCAGAGGTCACAAAGGCTGCTGGACTGGATGTTTACAAAATGGTAGAAGGCATTCAGCCGATTTGCTTTGAGAATGCAAAATGGGCATACACCGTTGGTGCTGCCATTGCAATCAAGAAGGGTTGTCGTCGGGCTGCAGATGCGGCTGCTGCAATTGGAGAAGGCTTACAGGCATTCTGTATTCCGGGTTCTGTTGCTGACCAAAGAAAAGTTGGCTTGGGTCACGGCAATCTGGGCAAGATGTTGCTGGAAGAGGAAACCAAGTGCTTTGCATTTCTGGCAGGTCATGAATCTTTTGCTGCTGCGGAAGGTGCAATCGGTATTGCAGAAAAGGCAAACAAGGTTCGGAAGGAACCGCTGCGGGTTATTTTGAACGGTTTGGGCAAGGATGCTGCACAAATTATTGCAAGAATTAACGGCTTTACTTATGTAGAAACTGAAATGGATTATTACACAGGTGAAGTAAAGGAAGTTTTCCGTAAGTGCTATTCCAAGGACGCAAACAGCCCGAGAGCAAAAGTAAATTGTTACGGTGCAAATGATGTAACCGAAGGTGTTGCAATCATGTGGAAGGAAGGCGTTGACGTTTCTATTACAGGTAACTCCACCAATCCGACCAGATTCCAGCATCCAGTAGCTGGTACATACAAGAAGGAATGTATTGACGCTGGTAAGAAGTATTTCTCTGTTGCATCTGGCGGTGGTACAGGTCGTACACTGCATCCAGATAACATGGCAGCAGGTCCGGCTTCCTATGGTATGACAGATACAATGGGTCGTATGCACTCAGATGCACAGTTTGCTGGTTCTTCTTCCGTTCCAGCACACGTTGAGATGATGGGTCTGATTGGCATGGGCAATAATCCAATGGTTGGTGCAACAGTTGCTGTAGCTGTATCCGTTGAAGAGGCTGCTAAGGCTGGCAAATTCTAAGAAATTTCAGTATTTTTTAGTTTCCATAAAAAGAAGGGCGTTTCGGCTTACTTGTTGGAACGTCCTTTTTTAATCCATGTATCTTCATATTTTTATTTTACTCTTTTTGGTATAAAATTAAATGTTATTATCCTTTTTGAAATGAAGGATGATATATAAAATGATAAGGGAGCGATATTTTTGGAAGGCATAAAGGATTTTTTATTTGGAAATGACTATGCATATCTATTGCAGATTGCTATTATTTTACTGGCAACTAAGCTGCTGGGGTTGGTGACAAAACGTATCAGCCTGCCGCAGGTGGTTGGAGCACTGGCAGCTGGTATTATCTTAGGGCCTATGTTGTTGGATGTTGTAGAACGAAATTCTCTCATCAGTAATTTGGCAGAATTGGGTGTTATTGTTTTGATGTTCAGTGCTGGCCTGGAAACAGACTTGCAGGAATTGAAGAAAGCAGGACTTGCTTCATTTGTCATCGCTTTGTTAGGCGTTTTAGTTCCGCTTGGCGGTGGTTTTTTGCTGGCATATTTCTTTAACACAGAGCAAGACCCAATGATGTCCAGTCTGTTCTGGCAGAATATGTTCATTGGTGTCATTATGACAGCAACCTCTGTCAGCATTACAGTAGAAACATTGAAGGAACTTGGTGTATTGAATTCCCGAGCCGGAAATGCTATTCTTGGGGCAGCTGTGATTGATGATATCCTTGGCATCATTGCTTTGACTGTAATTATCAGCCTTGGCGGAAAAGGCGGCGATGGTGAAGGACATAAAACATTCGGAAGCTTTGCTGGAGACGGTGTCCTAACGGTTTTCATTAATATTCTTGCGTTTTTTGCTTTCGCTATTATTGCGGCTGTTGTTTATCACAAGTGGTTTAAAAAGTGGAGAGAAGCAAGTGCTACCAACTTGCGGCGGCATATCATTGTTACATTTGCTTTCTGCTTGATTTTGTCGTTCTGTGCAGAGATCTTCTTCGGCGTTGCGGATATCACTGGTTCGTTTGTAGCTGGTCTGGCAGTTTCTGGACTGCGTCGGAATGATTATGTTGTTAGCCGTTTCAACACGCTTTCTTATATGTTGTTGTCTCCAATTTTCTTTGCCAATATTGGTCTTGCCATGACGTTAGATGGATTGAACAGCAAATTGATTTTGTTCATGGTATTACTGATGATTATGGCACTGATGACAAAGGTTATTGGCTGCGGACTGGGTGCAAAGATCATGCGGTATACCAACAAGGAAAGCTTGCAAATTGGAGTTGGCATGATTTCTCGTGGAGAAGTGGCACTAATCGTTGCTTCAAAAGGGGCAGCAGTTGGTTTGATGAGTGAAAAATATATGACGCCAATTGTCATTATGGTTGTTTTCACAACAATTATCACTCCAATTTTGTTGAAATTTGTATTTCCTAAGCAAAAAAATAATCTGCTTTCACCAGAGCAATTGGCAAAAATGGAACGGAAAGCTGCTGCAGATGCGGCAGAATAGTCAGAATCTTTTATAAAAAATAAACGCTGTCAATGTCCCATGCCTCACAGGTGGCGGGTTCCATTTATCATTTCAGGAGAGAATTTTAAAATTCCTTTCTGAAATGATAGGGAATTCGACTCATATGCTTGTTGCATAACGGGGCAATCCCCTTATTTAAAACAAATCCCTGTCAGACAGATGAAACTGACAGGGATTATTTTATTGCTATAATTGTGTTTTTTGAAATGAAGCTGTTGGCAAATTAGAAGACAGCTTTGGTTCTGATTGCCGTATTGCCATTAGTAGACGCAGAATCATTTTTTGCATAAAGACTCGTGTCTCTGGCGGTGTGTCATTCCAGGTTCGCAGGATATTTGCAATCGTACTGTGTCCATTATTTAATAAATCCTGCACAGTTTATGAATTATTATTACTTCGCAAAATATTAAAAATGGTATCTACCATACGTTCTCGCTCTTCTGGCTGCATACTAGTAATCCAAAGTTTGAGGGAGCGATCAAGTCGCTGACTGCTCTGTGACGTTTCCGGCAGGTAGTACCAGTCTGGACCATTCACACACCAAGAGTATGGGTCATGCTGTAAAAAACCATGTTGTGTACTGGCAACCACCCGATAATTTTCCTCATGTTCCAGTAACATCCCAACAATGGACATCTCTGGCACAACGGTATGGACACGGTTTTGCAATTGTAAATATGCTGCACTATATAAAATGTCGCTGCAAAATCCGGGTCCATCATTATTATAAACCGCCTGAATGCGTGCTTGTAATGTTGATGGAGCTTTTACAGAAGCGAAGACAGCTAAATTTCCTCCCTTAGAATGTCCGCCTACTAGAAGATTGGGGATAGGGAGATGCAAAAAATCCTGCAAATAAGCTGCTGCCGCTGTCTGAGAGGGAACTTCTGACTGAAAAGACATATTGAAGTCCTCTTTCCAGCCAATTAGCGTATTATCTGTGCCACGAAAAGCGATATAAACTGTATCTGGATCCAATAGAAATGCAGTTGCTGAGAACTGTTGTTCTTGTTGTTCCTGAAATGATTCTACATAGCGAAATAACCGGACACTTCCAAAGCGAATACTGTTTGCTGCATATTGCAGCAGTTTGATATCTTGTGGTACACGTACTTTTTTTAAGCTTTCTGGAAGGTGTAGCCAGTATGACGCAGCATCCTTGAGAAGGATTGCTTGTTCCGGAAATAGAGCACTTGCCGGTTCGCCCCAATTTAAATAGGAAAGGCAGCAGAAAATTAAATTATCTACTGAACAAAAGGGAACTTTTGAAAAAGATAAATCTCCTCTCCAATGTAGGTAAGTAAACAAATGATCTGCTGATATTTCTTGTTTCATAACGCTGCTCCTTCTATGAAAAAATCAAAGTATAGATGATATCATAGCATAAGCCTAACACAGCACTTATATAGCATTATTGATTTATAAATGCCATGCAGTAATAATATGCTTCTGCAAATTAAAACATGCTTTGGGGACAATTCAACTTCTGAATACAATTGTAAGTTTTCATTCATTTTGTTCTTTTTTATCATTGTATAATATTTTATTTTATTTTTTATGTCCAATTGATAAAATATTCTGAAATGTTTACTACACTTCTTACCTACTGTATTATATTTTTCTTGATTATTGCGTACAATTTTTTGATTTTGCACGAAAACGTAAAAAACAATTTTAAAATAACGAAAAAAACATATGATTTGTACAAAAATCAAAAACCTCGCAAAAAAGGAAAAAAAGCACTTGACAAAATGCAAAAAATACGGTAAGATAATAAAAAAGAAGTTAGCAATTGCTAACTATATTACTGATGTAGCTGGAGAATTTTGACTACATAGGGAGGCGAGTGAAAATGATGCCTTTAACCTTTGCAAGTGTTGGCGAGGAAAATTGCATTCGGAAAATTGGCGGCAATGGAGAGACCAAAAAGTTTCTGGAAAATCTGGGCTTTGTGGTTGGTGGAACAGTAACCATTATCAATGAAATCAATGGGAATATGATTGTCAATGTAAAAGAATCCAGAGTTGCCATTTCCAAGGAAATGGCAACTAAGATTCTGGTTTAAAATAGAGAGGAGTTTTGACATATGGCAACATTGCGAGAAGCAAAAATTGGGCAAACTGTAACAGTAAAGCGAATTCAAGGAGAGGGTGCACTAAAGCGTCGAATTATGGATATGGGAATTACCAAAGGTGTACAGATCTATATTCGCAAAGTGGCACCATTAGGAGATCCGATCGAAGTAACTGTGCGGGGCTATGAGCTTTCTCTGCGAAAAGCAGATGCTGAAATGATTGAAATCGTTTAAATGTGGTTGGAAAGAGAGGAATGTACAGAAATGGACATTAAAATTGCTTTAGCAGGCAATCCAAACTGTGGGAAAACAACATTATTTAATGCATTGACAGGCTCCAATCAATTTGTTGGGAACTGGCCAGGTGTTACAGTGGAAAAAAAGGAAGGGAAATTGAAGGGGTACAATGATGTCATTATTACAGACTTACCAGGCATTTATTCCCTTTCGCCATATACGTTAGAAGAAGTAGTCGCCAGAAATTATCTGATTGGAGAAAGACCAGATGCCATCCTGAATATCATTGATGGTACCAATTTGGAGCGAAATCTGTATTTGACTACGCAACTGGTAGAACTGGGAATACCAGTAATTGTTGCAATTAACATGATGGATATTGTTCGTAAGAATGGCGATCAAATTCGCACAGAACAGCTTGCAAAAGAGTTAGGTTGTCAGGTTATTGAGATTTCTGCCTTAAAGGGTTCTGGTATTAAAGAAGCTGCTGAAAAGGCAGTACAGATTGCAAAACAGAAAAAACCGATGATTCCCCAGCATAAGTTCTGTGGATGTGTAGAACATGCTATTGCACACATCGAAGAAGCTGCTTTACACGATATGCCAAAAGAACAACAGAGATGGTATGCCATTAAGGTCTTTGAGCGAGATGAAAAGGTTCTGAAACAGCTTAAAATTGACTCGAAGAAGCTGAACCATATAGAAACCGATATCAAGGAAGCAGAAGAAGAAATGGATGATGATGCAGAGAGCATTATCACAAATGAACGGTATATTTATATTGCTTCCATCATAAAAGGCTGCCTGAAGAAAAAGAGGGTTGGCATGACCAACTCAGACAAGATTGATAAGGTAGTTACCAATCGATTCTTAGGTCTTCCAATTTTTGCAGCAATTATGTTTCTGGTTTACTATATTTCTATGGTTACTGTGGGTAGTGTTGCAACAGATTGGGCAAATGATGGTTTGTTCGGTGATGGCTGGCACTTGCTTGGCATTGGAAGCAGCAGCTATAGTGAAGAAGCAGAAGAATATGCTGGTGCATCAGATATTATTCAGGCATTTATTGATGCAAAATCAGTTGAGGGTGTTGATACGGAGACGGTTTCTGCAGCAATGGATTCCGAAAGCGAAAAATTTGACCCAATAGTTGCGAAAGCAGAATTGAATACATTTGCTGCAAATGTAACCGCAACAGATGAAGCGACTTATATTGTAGAAGATGAGGAAACACTGGAGGAAACGGAAGAAACAGCAACCGGAGAAGATTTTGCAAATGCAGTTGCTGTTTATGAAAAGTATGATTGTCAGGAACCTGATCCAGCAGATTATGGTGTATGGGTTCCGGGTATCCCTGTTCTGATTGGCAATGCTCTGGAAGCTGCAAATTGTGCTGACTGGCTCAGCGGCTTGATTTTGGACGGAATTGTTGCTGGTGTAGGTGCTGTGTTGGGCTTTGTTCCACAGATGTTGGTTTTGTTCATTCTATTGGCAATTCTGGAAGCTTGCGGTTACATGGCTCGTATTGCTTTCGTTATGGATCGTATCTTCCGGAAGTTTGGTCTTTCTGGCAAGTCTTTTATTCCGATTCTAATTGGTACTGGTTGCGGCATCCCGGGTATCATGGCTTCCAGAACCATTGAAAATGAACGCGACCGTCGTATGACAATTATGACCACAACCTTTATTCCGTGCGGTGCAAAACAGCCATTTATTGCGATGATTGCAGGTGCGATCTTTGGTGGTTCTGCTTGGATTGCAACCGGTGCATATTTCATTGGTATGGCAGCAATTATTATTTCTGGTATTATGCTGAAGAAAACAAAGATATTTGCTGGTGATCCGGCTCCATTCGTTATGGAGTTGCCAGCATATCACATTCCGACCGTTGGAAATGTTCTGCGTTCGATGTGGGAGAGAGGTTGGTCATTTATTAAGAAAGCAGGAACAATTATTCTACTTTCTACCATTTTTGTATGGTTTACATCATTCTTTGGTTGGGTAGATGGCTCCTTCCAGATGTTGACAGAAGAGCAGATGGAATATAGTATTTTGGCATACATCGGTAAGGGCATTTGCTGGATTTTTGCACCACTTGGCTGGGGCAATTGGCAGGCGACTGTTGCAGCTGTAACTGGTTTGATTGCAAAGGAAAATATCGTTGCAACAATGGGTATCCTATATGGCGGTGGAGAGGCTTCTGTTTACTCCAATATTGCTGTTGCATTTACTGCTGTATCTGGTATTTCCTTCTTGATTTTCAATCTGCTGTGTGCTCCATGCTTCGCTGCAATGGGTGCGATCAAGCGGGAAATGAACAGTGCAAAATGGTTCTGGTTTGCAGTTGGTTATGAATGTGGTTTTGCATATGCCATCGCCTTGATTGTAAATCAGTTGGGCAAACTGTTCACTGGCGATGCAAATATAATAGAATTAATTGTAGCAATTCTTGCAATTATACTCATGATCTACATGTTGGTTCGTCCATACAAAGAGAGCAACAAGCTGAATGTTAAAGTAAAAGTATAATAAACAATGCGGAAACCCCAGCAATACTAAGGAGGCATTTCTATGGGCAGTGTGGTCGTTGGTATCATATTACTGGTCATAGTGGTAGGAATTATTTGGAAATTGAGAAGTGACCAGAAAAAAGGAAAGCATTCCTGTGGGGGAACATGTGGAGGTTGTCCGAATTCGGCTCAATGTCATTCACAAGTGACAAGGAAAAAGTAATCTGATTCCTCCTAACATAAAAAGGCGGTATATTGCAGATTTTGCAGTATGCCGCTTTTTTCATTGACAAAAAAGAAATCTGTGTGTTATAATGAAAAGCAATATGGCAGAATGAAAGGAGGGCATGCAGATGAAACAGGACACAGTAGAAATTGTGTTGCAGCGATATGGTAATATGGTATATCGGCTTGCTTATGCGAAAGTTCAGAATGTGCATGACGCACAGGATATCACACAAGATGTATTTCTCAAGTATATTCGAGCCGGAAATCATTTCCGAGATGAATCGCATCGCAAAGCTTGGTTGTTGCGAGTAACCATTAATACCAGTAATACGTTTCTGCAATCTGCATGGAATCGACATCGTGCAGATTTATGTGAAGCAGCAGACATGTCCACAATGCAGACAGAATCCAGTGACCTCAAAGAAGCCGTTGCCGCCTTACCAGAAGCATATCGGATGGTCATACATCTGTATTATTACGAGTCGCTGTCTGTGAAGGAAATAGGGAAACTGCTGCATCTCTCCGAATCAGCAGTCAAATCCAGATTATTTCGTGCAAGAGAACTATTGAGGACGCAGTGGAAGGAGGATGGTGCATATGAATTTTAAGGAACGCTATCAGCAGGAAATGCAACAAGTAAAGCTGGAGGAATCGTTTCGAGATGCTCTGTCCGAAATGATGCGTGAAGAACAGAAAAAACAAAAGCAACATCATCGCAAACACATAATCGGTTCTGTGTTTGGAATTGGTGCTGCGGTTGCTGTAGTTTTGATTGTTGTACCACATATTCGTTCGAAACAGCCACAAAATGAATTGTTCTCTCCAAAAGAAACAACCAATACTACATATTACATAAAAGGAGAACTACCATCCTTTTCGCTTACAACAACTGTCAGCGATGCCAGTGTAGAAGAAACCCATATCGCCACTCTTTCACAGTTGTTGCAGCGTTGGTCAGAAGTAGATGGGATTGCCTGCTACGAAATCGCTGGCGTGGGGACAGACTGTATGCTGTCTGAGGAAGAAACCGATGCATTGTATGAACAATTTCAACAGGCAACTCCAACAGAGGAAACGGTGAAACAATCAAAAAAATGTCGCTGTTATCGGATTTACTTTCAGGGCGGGACAACATTAGAATTTCGGATTGATAAAAATAATAATGTGCAGTTTGAAGGAATAAAACAGGCATATCATTTATAGAATGTATGATTTTGGATAATTGGAAAGAAAAATTTTTTTATTTTTTCTGCAACCATCTGACGGTTTAAAATGTGTTATCAGTAGAATCGCTTATAGCAGACAAAAAAGCGTCCGTCTGCTGACTGCTTTTCTACCTGTCATGGACAGGAAATGAATGATAAGGAGAAATGATATGAAGAAGCGGATATCCAGTTGGAAGTGTGTGGCAGTTGCAGTGGCGGCGGTCTTGTTAACTGCCTGCACACCTAAAGCAGAAGAAAGTAGTACAACAGAAAAAAAGGGGTTATTTGATGATGCCAGCAGTATTGCTGCTGGGGAGAATACAAATGAACCGGTTAATAATGTTGTAGATCAGGTAGAAGATATGGAACAGACTGGGACGGTCTATTCGCAGACAATTCTGATTTATATGGTTGGTTCTGATTTGGAATCCAAGCATGGCAGTGCTAGCTTAGACTTACAGGAGATGCAGGAGGCATTGCCAGATACAGAAAACAATCATATTGTTGTTTATACTGGTGGGGCTTCTGCTTGGCAGATGTCCGGGATTTCAGCGGATGAAAATACAATTCTGGAATTGACAAAAGACGGCTTTTCCAAAAAGGAGAGCATAGATGCAAAAAATATGGGAGAAGCGGAAACCCTTAGCTCATTTCTTTCCTATGGCATGGAGCATTATGAATCAGATCAATATGGTTTGATTTTATGGGATCATGGTGCTGGTCCGGTATTCGGATTTGGTGTGGATGAAAATTATGAAGATTTGCTCTCGCTATCGGAAATGCAGACGGCTTTGGGAGAAGCACTGGGGGCAGACAACAAACTGGAATGGATTGGATTTGATGCCTGCTTGATGAGTTCTATGGAACTTGCAGATGCATTTGCACCGTATGCCAATTATTTGATTTCCTCACAGGAAACTGAACCAGGCTGGGGCTGGAATTATGCATTCCTTTCAAAATTGTCTGAGCCGGATATGGACGGTGCACGGATGGGAAAGGCAATTATTGATTCCTATATGGAATTTGGTGAAGCTGCTTTTGAAGCGTATCCAAAGACATATTGTGATTTAACATTGTCTTGTCTAGACTTAAATCGGTATCAAGCAGCAGAGGATGCATGGAATGCCTTTTTCAGTAATGTGGACAGTCAGTTGACAACAGAAACATTTCCATCAGCTGTCCGCAGCCGCAATCAGGCAAAACGATTTGGCAGTTATTCTACGGATTTCAATTATAGCTTGGTGGATACAGTACATTTGTTGCAGCTGTTTTCTGAGGGTACATCGTCTTCCGCTGAAGAAGCAAAAAAAGCATTACAGGATATGGTGGTTTATCAGCGGAGCAATGTTGCAAACGCCAATGGAATTTCTGTCTGCTATCCTTATCAGACAGATGAGACTTATGCCTCATCTTGTTTGGAAATGCAGGAAATTCTTGGTTTTGCAGAAAACTATACAGCGTTTTTGAAGAATTGCAGTGCCATTGAAAACGGAGAAACAATTACACAGGATTGGAATGTTGCAGAGGCAGAAACCGATGTAACACCGATTTCAGAATCTGCACAGGAACCATCAACGGAAGAATCTGCTGCCGAAACAGAATCGGAAACTAGTGAAGCAGAGACAGATGCAGCGGCAACGGAAACAGAACCAATGGAAACACCAGCAGTACAGCAGAGTGGCAGCGATATTTCTCTGATGCTGACACCAGAACAACAGCAGAATTTCGGTACTGCAACCTATTATATTCTCTGCAAGGCAGAAAAGAGTGGTTTCTTGGATACCGGGGATATTGCAAATGATGCACGGAAGGATGACATGTACATTTTTATCCACGGCGGTAAAAATGTAAAGATGGATGAGAACGGTGTCCTGCATGCCTATTACAGCGACAATGTGGTCTATATGAAGGATACTGTAACGGGAGAACGTTCGGAAACACCAATGGTGTTGATTGACAACGATTCGTCTTCTGCTGAAAAACGATATTTGACCTCTGTGGTATTGTTTGATACTGCTGATGGCAACTTTGATTCTAATGCAGCAAGCCTGCAAATTGTGGTAAACAATGAATATCCGAATGGTATTATTCGGCAGGCAGTACCGATTTCCAATGATGAAACAATCAAAAGTGCCAGCAAAGAATTATTAGATTTAGATGACTATACACTGATGTCTGTAACAGGTCGATGCAGTTATCTGACACGTGATGCAGATGGGAAATTGTTGCCGTTTTTTGACTGGGAAGAAACTGGCTGGCTGATGGGCTTTGAACAGGATTTGCAGAATGGATATGAACTGGAAGTTTGTCCGATTGAAAATCCAGAAAATTATGTCTGCATGTTTGTAGTACAGGATGCACAGGGAAATGCGTCGGTTTCTGAATTGATTCCGCTTGGATAATGTTACAATATAATGCATAAAAAATTACTGCACCGATTGATTTCGATGCAGTAATTTTTTATATGGTAAAATTTCTATTGGATTCAGTATCATATACTTGCAATTAAGTGGTGACTTTGCTTACTCAGAGAACTTAGAGTAATCCTTCAGCACTGGAATCTGTGTACAAACTGTTACACCGAGGCTTTGCAGAGCATCTGACAATTTTGCTGCAATGCGTTCTGTGCAGGCAGAAACTAAGAAGCCACTCTCTGTATGCATCCGAATTGTCACACCGACCTGACCAGCAGCCTGTTTTGCAATATCAGCAGCACAGTTTGTTGTACGGAACATGCGAGGTGCAGCAAAGGAATCCATATTTGCAATAAAACTTGCATCGGAAGCAGCTTCCCAAGTTTGTGCCTGAACGGTACCGTTTGCCTTAACGGCATCAATAATATCACCCAATACGGCACTTGCAGTTGGCATTTTCCCAGCACCACGGCCATAAAACATGGTTTTGTCAATTCCATCTCCCCACACCATAATGGCATTAAAGACACCATTTACATGAGAGAGCAGACTGTCCTGCATAACAACCATTGGCATAACAGAAGGCAGAATCTTTCCATCGTCTTCTCGAATAACCTGTGCAATCAATTTAATGGTACCACCAAGTTGCTGTGCCAGTTTGACATCTTCCAGCTGAATGTCACGGATACCCTTTGTGAAAACACTTTCCGGATATACATGCTTTCCAAATACCAATGAGGAAATAATGCAAATTTTTCGGCAGGCATCTGCCCCATCTATATCAGCAGAAGGGTTCCGTTCCGCATAGCCTAATTTCTGTGCTAGTGTCAATGCATCAGTAAATGCCATCTGGTCACAGAACATCTTTTCCAAGATGAAATTGGTAGTGCCATTCAAAATACCAGCAACAGCATACAGGTCGTTTGCTGCTAAGCAGGTATGCAGCGGACGCATAATTGGGATGGCACCACCAACACTTGCTTCAAAAAAGAAATTACAGTTATTTTCTTTTGCAAGCTGCAATAGAATATCGCCTTTTTCTGCAACCAACTGTTTATTGGAAGTGGAGACGCTCTTTCCAGCTTTCAAACAATTGCTGACGAATTCAAATGCTGGATTGACACCGCCCATACATTCTGCGACATAGCCGATTTCCGGATCCTGCAAAATTACATGAATATCATGCACCACTTTATCAGCATACGGATCACCTTCAAATGTTCGAAGATCTAGAATATATTTGATATCCATTTGATAACCGGTGTTTTTTTCAATTTTTTTCTGATTCTGATAAAATAATTCCACCACACCAGAACCTACGACGCCATACCCCAATACGGCAATTTGTTTTTTCTTTTGCATTATTAAATTCCTCCAAATCAATTGTTTTTCTAATTCTCTAAGCGACACGTGTGAGCCGCATGTTGTTATTATTGTCCAGAGATAAGCTTTACCTCTACTACACCGTACAAAGCAGAAAGTGTTTTCGTAATATGTGTCAGATTAACTGTATCATCTCCGCATTGCAGCGAAAGGGAAACGCTTGCAACACCATCTACAGGAATACTCTGGTTAACAGTTAAAATATTGGCATGAAGGTTGTGCAGTGCAACCAGCATACTGGATAAAACACCTGCTTCGTCTCGTAATACTGCATTAAGGTTGACAATTCGCTGTGTCATTTTGTCCTCGTAATGAAATACATAGTCACGATATTTATAAAAGGCACTTCTAGAGATTCCCACCTTTTTGCAGGCAGAGGCAAAACTTTTCTCAGAATGATCTGCGACCAGTTTTTTGACTTCCAATACTTTTTCAAAGATTTCCGGCAGAACGGAAGTATTTACCACAATGAATTGTGCACGCATAACACTGCCACCCGGCATCTCTGTTCCGCGTCTTGTTTTCATGCAATTGGAAACAAGATGGAAAACCGGCTCCTTTCTATTTAATGGTGTAGTTATTTTGTACATGTAGAAAAAACAACTGTTTTTTCTGTTAACTCTAATACTATACCATGATTCTGAAAAAAAGTCAATAGCGAATTGTTGAATTTCACACAAATCAATTTTCGCCGTTTGCCCTTAAAATAGAATACGAATCAATTACATGAATAACTTTAAATTGTAATTCAGTAATTATTATGCCTTAATAATAAAAATATAATAATTAAAATTGTTCTTGTTTCATTCTAAAATTAGATAAAACAAGAACAATTTTATATGATATCATTATTTTAGGCGTTTCAATAAATATATTTATTGTTAGCTTGACAAGGAATTCAACATGGTACGCACAATTTGACTGGTAGAAATGTCATCGGATTCTCTATAATTTTCAATGACAACACAAAATGCAATTGGTAGACTGTTGTCATCACAGAATCCTACCAGAAGAGAATTTTCTTCTTTTCCATTTTTCACTTGTGCAGTTCCACTTTTAACACCAACTGGATAGTTGATAGAGGAATACTTTGTATCACCATTTTCTCTCATAATTGCTCGTACCTCTTGTGCTGTATTTTCAGAAAAGATAGCGTCAGAATATTCCGTTTTTGCCCTGTCTGTAATTGTTCCAAATAAGTTTTGTTTATAGGAGATGAAGTAAGGTTGTGTAACTTTTCCAGTTCCGTTTGCAATTGCACTTTCCCACATCATTAATTGACATGGACTGATCACTGTCTTGCTCTGACCCATGCAACCCCATTGTGTATCGAAATCATTCACATCTGTTAGTTCTGTGGAAGCAGTAAAACAAGTAATGCCATCAATCTCCATTGTTGTTTTCCCTTCATTGTTAATTTGATAGCCCATCCTTTGGAACACTTGTTTAATATCTTTCAGCGACAAATCTTGTACGAGCTGTGCAAACCAAGGATTACAACTATTTTGAAATGCTTGTGAAACACTTTGCCATCCATGACCACTTAATTTATGGCACATAATTTTATTATTATAATTATTATAGTATGTTCCTTGACAATGATAGCTTTTCTGTGTCACGGCATCATATCCAATCGTTTCAATGGCCGCCGCCAATGTACTAACTTTTTGGGTCGAACCAGGAACTGTCTCATAGAATGCCTTACAAAGCAAACTGCCAGTTTCCAGATTTTCTACATTCTGATAATCCAGAATATTCACGCTTGGCTTGCTAACACAGATTAAGATTTCACCTGTTTTATAATTATAAGCAATTGCTGTACCATTCTTGCTTCCAAAAGCACTATAAACCAATTGATTTGCATTGTGATCTAATGTTGTATAAATAGCACTTTTTCCGTTTTCTACCGCACCAAATAGCAGATTGTAATTCTGCAAATCGTCAATGTTTTCAGACACTAGCGTATTTGTCATTTGTCCGCTGTCATCTCCAATCACATTACCAATATCCAAAAAATAATCTGCCCCATATTTTTCTGCAGTTGCATTTGGGTCAAATAATTCATCTCCATTTCGATCATAAACGCAGCCGATATTGACATTGTTGGAATGTGACATATAGAAGGTCGCTTGTGTGACAACTTTTGCTACCAAAACAACCATCCCCATCAAAAAAAGAATGATGAGCAGAATCGTCAGCCGTTTTCCACGTTTAATACTTTTCATAGCTGTTTCCTCCTCGTTCTGTTTCATTCTGCTTTTGATATGGTTGTCGCATCCTTTGATATGGATTTCGATTATAGGATTGTTTCTGTGGTACAGCATTTGGATTGATTGATTTTTGAGTGTTCCTGTTTAGATTCACAGATCTCGGCAGCACATTATTTGAATTTATGTGTCTTTGTGGTGTGCCATTTAGATTGACTGGTCTGCGTGAGTTCTTATTTAGATTTGCAGTTCTTTGTGGTATGTTATTCGTATTTGCTGATTTGTGAGAAGAATGATTAGAACTTTTCGATTTCTGTGGTGATTTCGCTTGTTCTTCTTTCCGGAATGGTACTTTAAAAGAAAGCGTGTTTTCTGTTACAACATCTGGTTTTCGGAAAACAGGAGACTGACCGGCCTTTAGCATACCTGTTAGCAAACCACAGGTAATCATGGAACTACCGCCTTGTGAAATAAAAGGAATCGTAACACCTGTGAAAGGGATTAAATTACAGGAACCAAAAATATTTAAAGCCATCTGTACAACAAACACAGCTGCCACACCCAGTACCATAGTAGTATGATAGTAACTTCTCGGTTTGTTGATCATAGGCAGTATTAAAAGACTGACAATAAAGAAAATGACCAACAGGGCAACCAAGAAGCCCCATTCCTCACAAATTGTTGAGAAAACAATATCAGTATCTGCTGCTGCAATTTCAATTAGATCTCCATATCCTGGACCCTTTCCAAATAAACCGCCTTCTGCAATTGCCATCAATGCCCGACATTGTTGATAGCCATTTCCGTACATATCATTCCAAATATCTACAGAAAGTCGGTCTTGTACATAGCCTGGTGCAAATTTGATTGCTGCCAGTACAACTGCTGCTGCTATACAGCAAAGAAAAATCAATGTTTTTTTGGAGAACTTTGCCTTTGGATAACAAATACGACAGATAACAGCACAGCCATATGCTGCTGCGAAAGTTGGCAAACTGCCGAGGTCTCGGCACCACCATTGTAAAAGGAAGATTGCCAAAAAAGAACCTGTCAAAAAAAGAGCTTCTTTTGAGACATAGAAAAATAATACCTTTGTTTTTTCATGTTGTTCCATAATTGAAGTGGCACATAGTAACACGAAGACCGGTTTCATAAATTCTGATGGTTGAATACTAATGGAACCGATTTGAATCCACATACTGCGGCTGCCAGTCAGAAATAAAATTGCCAGCATAATAACTGCAAGAACAATATAGAGATATTTTTTGATTGCCATCAAACGAATATGATTTCTAGTAAGCAGAAACATGATCTGACAACAAATCAATGCCAAAATACAGGTAATATAATGTTTACTGGCAAAACTAATTCCACCAAAAGCAGATTGAAAAATGACACTGATATTGAGAACAAGCAGGAGAAGAAAGTCCGTTGTATAGGTCATCTGTTTATAAAAAAAACGGAGAACAATGATATAAACCAAGTCCAGACCGAGCACCGCACCAGAAAGGGGGAAAATATCTTGAATCGTCTCGTAATTACCACGGAACAATACCGCTAACAGCATAATCACATGCGTAAAGAAAACAAGGGTCGCAATACGACCATAGCGTAACCCATTATGATACATCTGCATTCCTCCTCTGCTGAATAATGACTGCTTGTGTGCCAAAGCAAATCTCATCCATTGGTTTTAAAATAGCCTGATGGTCAATTTTCATACCATTGACGAATGTACCAGACTTAGAATTCAAGTCTACAACTCGCCAAACGCCATTGGAAACATATAGGACAGCATGGTAGCGAGAGATACTCATGTCTGGCAAACGGATATCAGCAGAACCATGACGACCAACTAAAATTTCATCGGCTTCCAATGGAATCCATTCTCCAGATTGAACATCCCGTAGCATCATATGATTGCTGACCTTATTCCAACGTAATTGCTCAATTCGTTTTTCTTGTTTTGCAAAAGAAAAAATCACGAAAACACAGAGAAAAACAACAAAGATAACAATTGCACTGGCAATGATAGAAAAAGGAGTAAAGTTTCTTAGAGTATCCAAAAGTTCCTGATACATAAATGATTTCCTCCAATTGTGTAAATTTTAGGGTAATTTTAAGAGAACCCCAATGAAACCTCTTAAATAAAGGGTTTGTTTTGCTGTCAAGTGATGAGAGATCATAGGCAGTGGGTTATAAAAGGGTATTGTTCTTTTATTATAATACAAGTTGTGAAAAAAAGCAAGCATCCTGCTCACAGTGAATTTTTAAAAATACAGAACGTGTAATTTCATGCAGAGTATTAAGAAAAAGCAGCCTGAAAACCGTTCTTTGGTTTCTAGGCTGCTTTTAGAAATATACAAAATCACTTTTTATGCAAACATAGGAGTAGATAAGTACCGTTCTCCGGTATCAGGAAGCAATGCAACAATTACCTTCCCTTTATTTTCTGGACTCTTTGCCAGCTGAATGGCCGCCCAAACGGCTGCACCAGAGGAAATGCCAACTAATACCCCTTCATTTCTGGCGATTTTTCTTCCAGTTTCAAAGGCATCTTCATTCTCTACGGCAATAATTTCGTCATAAATTTTTGTATTCAGCGTTTCTGGCACAAATCCAGCCCCAATGCCCTGAATTTTATGCGAACCTGCAAATCCTTCCGAAAGTACTGGAGATGTTTTTGGTTCAACTGCAACAATCTTGACATGTGGATTTTTTTCTTTTAAATAAGCACCTACACCGCTGATAGTACCACCAGTTCCAACACCAGCAACAAAAATGTCTACCTTACCGTCTGTATCTTCCCAAATTTCCACACCAGTTGTTTTCTTATGAGCAGCTGGATTGTCTGGGTTCGTAAACTGAGAGGGAATAAAGCTGTTCGGAATCTGTGCTGCCAACTCATTTGCCTTCTCAATTGCCCCCTTCATCCCTTCTGCACCTTCTGTCAGTACCAATTCTGCACCATAGGCTTTCATCAAATTTCTTCGCTCCACACTCATTGTTTCTGGCATGGTGATAATCAGTCGATATTTTCTTGCCGCCGCCACGGAAGCCAAACCAATACCAGTATTTCCACTGGTTGGTTCAATCAAGACACTATCCGGTTTCAGCAATCCTTTTGCTTCCGCCTCATCAATCATTGCCTTTGCAATTCTATCTTTCACACTTCCAGCTGGATTGAAATATTCCAACTTTCCGAGTAGCGTTGCAGAGAGCTGTTCTTCTTTTTCTGTGTTCGTCAGTTCCAACAATGGCGTATGGCCAATTAGGTCTGTAATTTTTTGATATGTTTTCATTACAAGTAACTCCTTAAAAAATTTTTATTTCGGACAGTCTTCAAGATGAATACAGATGAAATGAATTCATCTTACCACGACTCCTATCAGATTGATATGATTATTATAACAGGACGTATGCAGATTGTCAAGTGTTATTTTTGATTTTTTAATAGTCTTGTTTCTTTTTCACATCATATTTTTTATTTAAAATATATAATATTATTATTTTTATATAAATAATTTTGTCACTATTCAGGAAATGGCTGCAAGCATACTATATAGCAGCTTACAGCCATTTAAAAAATACTTTATACAATAATTTAATTATAAAATTAAATTTATAATCTATTTTCAAGATCCATAATATGCCTTTAAATACATATTCTTTATCTCTGACAGAAGGGGATACCGTGGGTTGGCACCTGTACACTGGTCATCAAATGCCTGCTCTGTCATTTGATCTAGGGTTGACAGAAAGTCTTCTTCAGAAATTCCATATTCCCGAATGGTTTTTCGGATACCAATTTTCTCTTTCAGTGTTTCAATCTGATCAATCAGCTTATCCAATAGTTCCTCATTGTTTCCTGTCATGCCGAGGAATTGTGCCACTTCTGCATATCGTTCCAGTGCATGCGGATACGCATACTGGGGAAATGTGCCCATTTTCTGAGGGGTTGGGTCTGCATTGTAACGCATAACCTCTGTTAGTAGAACTGCATTTGCAACGCCATGTGGCAAGTGATGAAATGCCCCCAGCTTGTGTGCCATGGAGTGACAAACACCTAGAAAAGCATTTGCAAATGCCATGCCAGCCATGGTAGAGGCGTTCGCCATTTTTTCTCTTGCCACAGGTTCCTGCGTGCCATTTTCATAGCAGATGGGCAGATACGTGAAAATATTTTGAATGGCCTTCAGTGCCAGACCGTCTGTGAAATCTGTTGCCATTATAGAAGCATAAGCTTCCAGTGCATGAGCTAATGCATCAATTCCTGATGCAGCGGTCAGACTTTTGGGTTGTGTCATCATTAAGTCTGTATCAATAATTGCCATGTTTGGCATCAGAGCATAATCTGCTAGTGGATATTTTGTACCAGTCTTCTCGTCAGTGATAACAGCGAATGGCGTTACTTCGGAGCCTGTACCAGAAGAAGTCGGCACAGCAATAAAGTATGCTTTTTCTCCCATGTTCGGAAAAGTATAAACACGCTTTCGGATATCCATAAACCGCATTGCCATATCCATAAAATCTGATTCTGGATACTCATACATTACCCACATGATTTTAGCTGCATCCATTGCAGAACCGCCGCCCAGTGCAATAATGACATCTGGTGCAAATGCTTGCATTTCTTCCGCACCTCGCTTTGCACAAGCTAAAGTTGGATCTGGTTCTACATCTGAAAAAACTTGATATGCGATTTCCATTTTATGCAGCTGGTCTGTCACAAAATGCACCATGCCACTTTGAAATAAATAACGATCTGTTACAACAAATGTTCTCTGCTTTCCAAGAATCTGCTTCAATTCCTGCATGGCAACCGGCAGACAACCTTTTTTAAAGTATATCTTCTGCGGTGTCCGAAACCAAAGCATATTTTCTCTCCTTTCTGCAACTGTTTTAATATTAAGCAAATGCTTTACACCAACATTTTCTGAAACAGAATTGCCACCCCAGGAACCGCATCCCAGTGTGAGAGAGGGTGTTAAATTAAAATTATACAGGTCACCAATCCCGCCATGAGAAGAAGGCGTGTTAATTACAATACGGCACGCTTTCATGCGAGCAGTGAACTGTTTAAGGCGTTCCTGTTCGTTGATCGTATCAATATATAGTGCTGCTGTATGCCCATAACCGCCATCTTGTACCAATCTATCTGCCTTGTCCAATGCATCTGCAAAATCTGCTGCATGATACATTGCCAATATAGGAGACAATTTTTCATGTGCAAATGCCTCATCAAGACTTACGGATTCGACTTCTCCAATTAGTACTTTGGTTTTCGGATCAACAGTTATTCCGGAAAGAGCTGCAATTTTTTCCGCTGATTGTCCAACAATTTTGCTATTCAGGGAACCTTTTATAAGAATTGTTTTCCGTATTTTTTCTGTTTCCTCTTGGTTCAGAAAATAGCATCCTGCTTTTTGAAATGCTTCTTTAACAGATTCATAAATACTATCTTCGACTATGACAGACTGTTCTGATGCACAAATCATGCCGTTATCGAATGTCTTGGAATGAACAATGGAATTGACAGCTAACATAATATCAGCACTTTGGTCAATAACTGCTGGTGTGTTACCAGCACCGACACCGAGTGCCGGTTTTCCACTGGAGTAAGCGGCCTTTACCATGTTGGGACCGCCAGTTGCTAAAATGAGATCCGCCTCCTGCATCAGTGCATTGGTCAGTTCTAAAGATGGTACATCAATCCATCCAATGATTTCTTTTGGTGCACCAGCTGCCACAGCCGCATCTAACACAATTTTTGCAGCTGCAATGGTAGATTTTTTCGCACGAGGATGAGGCGAAATGAGAACAGCATTTCGAGTCTTCAGACTAATAAGTGTTTTAAAAATTGCAGTAGAGGTTGGATTCGTTGTCGGAATGACAGCAGCAATCACGCCAATTGGTTCTGCAATGCACATTGTGCCAAAAGTGGGATCTTGTTTTATAACACCGCAAGTTTTGGTATCTTTATAGGCATTGTAAATATATTCAGAAGCATAGTTGTTCTTAATCACTTTGTCTTCCATAACACCCATACCAGTTTCCTCCACTGCCATTTTTGCCAGTGGAATTCGAGCTTGATTGGCGGCTGTTGCAGCTGCACGAAAAATACAGTCTACTTGTTTCTGTGAATAGGTGGCAAAACGTGCTTGTGCAGTTCGAAGGGCTGTTAATTTTTCTTTCAATGTCGGTATACTGTCAACCAGATTAACCGCCATCTGTTCTTTTTCTTTCGTCATATACGATCTCCTATCTGTTTGATTTTCAAAAATCAGTTTTTGGGTTCCTGTTGTTATTATACCACATTGTCATTTATAGCATTCTGTATTTTGATGTTTATTTTTATTTTCCTATTTAAACTTGCTTACAGCAAATAAAAATTTGATTTTTTTCTAATTTTTCATCCCTTTTGGAAAATCCAATTGACAACATTTTATTTCTGTGGTATAATAACAAAAATGATTCCTTTAAGTCGATCCAGAGAGGTCGGAAAGGCGTTTCAAGCTTGCGGCAGGTTGTGAGGAACAATCTCTGATTTTGCAGTGTGTATTGCAGCTATTTGCAGTAGAAGCATGCTTACTCGTCGAAGGATGAGTAAGCATTTTTTATGAAAAATAGCAGAAAGGAGGCAGTACATAGTTGAAAACCATTATGGATGAAGCCGCCATGCAGCGTGCGATTACTCGCATTGCCTATGAAATATTAGAGCGTAATCGTGGAGCAGAACAGTTGGCGATTATTGGAATCTATTCCAGAGGTGTTGTTCTGGCAGAGCGGATTGCAAAACGAATTGCTGTATTGGAACATCGACAGGTTGCATTGGGTACATTGGATATTACAACCTATCGGGACGATAAAGTAGTGGTTAATCATGCAGAAAAGACAAAAATTGATTTTTCAGTGCAGGATAAAAGAGTAATTTTAGTGGACGATGTACTCTATACTGGTAGGAGTTGTCGTGCTGCTATGGATGCTGTTTTGGCAAGAGGCCGCCCAAATAGTATCCAGCTTGCAGTTTTGATTGACCGTGGTCATCGAGAACTTCCGATTCGACCCGATTATGTCGGAAAAAATCTCCCCACTGCACAGACGGAAAAAGTAAAGGTTTCTGTTAAAGAACTGGATGATACAGACTGCGTTGTTATTTTTTAATAATTGATACAACCTATAGAAAGGATGATGCTGTTGATGCAGACAATTTTATTGCAAAATGTAACGGACGCATACGGCGTTTGCAGTGATTTTCTGGTGGCAGACGGAAAAATTACAAAACGTGCAGCGGCCAATACGTTACAGGAGGCAGCGGATGTAAGAATTCCGGCAAATGGATTCACGATTTTCCCAGGTTTGTTTGATATGCATGTGCATTTGCGTGATCCGGGCTTTACGCAGAAAGAAGATATCATTACGGGTGCAGCCGCTGCACTGGCAGGTGGTATTACAGGTGTCGCTTGTATGCCAAATACCAAACCAACCATTGACACACCGGAAACAGTACAATATATTTTGAAAAAAGCAAAACAAACCGGTGTGCAGGTGCATCCGATAGGCTGTATTACCAATGGTATGAAAGGAACCTCTCTCTGTGATTATCCAGCATTGATGAAAGCTGGTATTTGTGCAATTTCAGATGATGGCAGACCAGTTGAAAATGCAGAGCAAATGCGTCTGGCACTGGAGCAAGCAAGAGAACTGAATCTTCCTGTTATTTCCCATTGTGAAGACTTGTCGATTATTAATGGTGGTATCATCAATAAGGGGAACATTTCCGAACAATTACAAGTAAAGGGGATGGATCGTGCGTCTGAGGACTATATTACAGCAAGAGAAATCATTTTGGCTGCTTCTGTAAACGGAGCAATTCACATTGCCCACGTTAGTACAAAAGGCAGTGTGGAAATGATTCGGCAAGCAAAAAAAGCGGGCATTGCTGTAACTTGCGAGACTTGTCCGCATTATTTCCTGATGACAGAGGAAAAAGTATTATCAAAGGATGCAGACTATCGGATGAATCCACCACTTCGAACAGAAGAAGACCGAAAAGCAGTCTTAGCGGGTATTTTGGACGGCACAATTGATTGCATTGTCACAGATCATGCACCACATACGCCAGCAGAAAAAAGTGATTTCTATCACGCTCCAAATGGTGTTATCGGTATGGAGACTTCTTTGGCAGCAACGCTGACACTTTATCATCAGCACTTGCTGACACTGCCGGATATTGTACGGCTGATGGCAGATCGTCCAAGAGAAATTCTGCATCTGCCGAAGCAAGACCTAGAGGAAGATGCACCAGCAAACTTTACACTGGTTGATTTAAATAAAGAATGGACAGTCGATCCGGAAAAAATGAAATCCAAGGCACGCAATGCAGTCTTTAAGAAGATGCAGTTTCGTGGAAAAGCAGTACTGACGATGACAGATGGTGTCATTCGGTATTGGAACAAGGATGAAATCGAATAGAAAGGAACAAAAAGTATGGCATTTGACAGACTGATCAAACGCATTCAGGAAACCAGCAACCCTTCTGTTGTGGGACTGGATCCGAAGCTGGACTACGTTCCAACATTTATTAAGGAAAAGCATTTTGCAGAAGATGGTATGACCCTGCACGCTGCTGCAAATGCAATTCGAGAATTTAATTTTGCATTGATTGATGCCCTGTGCGATATTGTTCCGGCAGTTAAGCCGCAGGCAGCGTATTATGAGATGTACGGTTACGAGGGCGTAAGAGTGCTTGCAGAGACAATTGCCTATGCAAAAAGCAAAAATATGTTTGTGATTACAGATGGCAAACGAAATGACATCGGTGCAACTATGGAAGCCTATGCAACTGCACATCTCGGCAGCGTAATTGTCGGCACAGAAACGATCGAACCGTTCGGTGCAGATGCTTTGACTGTCAATGGCTATCTTGGAACGGACGGTATTCGTCCACTGCTGCGTATTTGTGCAGAACGGGATAAGGGAATTTTTGTTCTAGTTAAGACCTCCAATCCATCCAGCGGTGAGTTGCAAGATCAGAAAATCGGTGAAAATACCATTTATGATGTCATGGGTGATATGTGTGAGTCTTGGGGGGCTGATCAGATTGGTGAAACCGGCTATTCCGCAGTGGGTGCGGTAGTTGGTGCAACCTATCCAGAACAGCTTAGGGAATTACGGAGTCGCCTGCCGCACACGTTTTTCTTAGTGCCGGGTTATGGGGCACAAGGTGGTGGTGCAGTCGGTGTTGCAGCTGCCTTTGACAAAAATGGATTGGGAGCAATTGTCAATTCTTCTCGTGGCATTATGTGTGCTTATCAGAAAGAAACAAATTGTCCGGATGCAGACTTTGCAGGTGCAGCACGCAGAGAGGCAATCCGAATGCGAGAAGATTTGTGCAGTCATATTAAATAACTTTTGGAAAGGACTGGAATCATGTCTTTGTTTAATCAAGGAGAAAAAGCGTATCTTCTGCTTGCGGATGGTACGATTTTGGAGGGAATTCATTTCGGCGTGAAAGGAACTGCAGTCGGCGAGGTAGTATTTACCACAGGTATGACTGCTTATCAGGAAACGATGACTGACCCGAGCTACTATGGCCAACTGGTCATTCAAACATTTCCGCTCATTGGCAATTACGGTGTCAATGAAGCTGATAATGAATCAGACCGCTCCTATATTCGTGGCTATATTGTACGGGAATGGTGCAATACACCCTCTAATTTTCGTATGGAATCGGATGTCAATACGTTTTTAGAAGAACAAAATATCATTGGCATTCACAGTATCGACACCAGAAGCCTAACCAGAAAAATTAGAGAATATGGGGTCATGAACGGTGCAATTACAACAGAAGATGTCTATAGACAAAAAGATGCTCTGTTAGAGCAGATTCGTGCCTATACAGTTAAAAATGCAATTTGTTCTGTTACCGGTGATAAGAAACGGGTGTACAGCAATCCCAATCCGAAATACAGAGTCGCTTTGTTTGACTTTGGTTATAAACGGAACATTCGAAACGAATTGGTGGCACGAGGATGTGAGGTCACCGTTCTTCCAGCATTAACTAGTGCAGAAGAAGTAAAAGCAATGGCACCGGACGGCATTATGCTTTCCAACGGTCCTGGTGACCCAACAGAAAATCAGGCAGTCATTGACAATGTACGTGCAGTTGCAGAACTGGGAATCCCGATTTTTGGAATTTGTCTGGGACATCAATTACTGGCATTGTCACAGGGTGCACGAACAGAGAAACTCAAATATGGTCACCGTGGTGCCAATCAACCGGTAATTGATTTGCAGAGCGGACGTACCTATGTCACCAGTCAAAATCACGGTTATGCTGTTGTTGGTGATAGCTTAGATCCGTCTATTGGAACGGTTTCTCACATCAATGCGAATGACCACACCTGTGAAGGTATTCGTTATCATAAAATCAATGCTTTCACGGTACAGTTCCATCCAGAAGCACACGGTGGTCCACTGGATACTGCATACTTGTTTGATGAATTCCTTGCTGGAATGGAAAAGGAGAAAATGTAACCATGCCATTGAGAAGCGATATAAAAAAGGTACTTGTAATTGGTTCTGGTCCAATTATTATCGGACAGGCAGCCGAATTTGACTATGCCGGCACACAAGCATGCCGTGCTTTAAAGCAGGAGGGGATTGAAGTTGTCCTAATTAATTCCAATCCTGCAACCATTATGACGGATAAAGCAATGGCGGATAAGGTGTACATTGAACCGCTGACACTGGATGTGGTAAAGCGTATCATCCAAATTGAAAAGCCAGACAGCCTGCTCTCTACTATGGGTGGTCAAACAGGTCTGACCCTTTCCATGCAACTAGCAGAAGAAGGATTTTTGGAAGCAAACGGCGTGAAGCTGCTGGGAGCTGACCCACTGACCATTCACAAGGCAGAAGACCGTCAGGCATTTAAAGATACTATGGAAAAAATCCATCAGCCTTGTATTCCGTCTAAGGTCGTAGAAACAGTAGAAGATGCAGTTGCATTTGCAAAAGAAATTCATTACCCAGTTATCGTTCGTCCTGCATTTACGCTTGGTGGTACGGGCGGCGGTATTGCAGATAACGAAGAAATGCTACGAGATATCTGCAAAAACGGGCTGCGTCTTTCTCCAATTACACAGGTGCTGATTGAAAAATGTATCAGCGGTTGGAAGGAAATCGAATTTGAAGTCATCCGTGACCGTAAGGGCAATGTAATTACTGTTTGTTCGATGGAAAACTTTGACCCAGTTGGTGTGCATACTGGTGATAGTATTGTTATCGCTCCGGCAGTGACACTGACAGACCGGGAATATCAGATGCTGCGTACTGCTGCATTGAATATTATTTCCGAACTAAAGGTAGAGGGAGGCTGTAACTGTCAATTTGCACTGCATCCAACCAGTATGCAGTACGCTGTTATTGAAGTAAATCCTCGTGTATCCCGTTCTTCTGCATTGGCATCCAAAGCAACCGGTTATCCGATTGCAAAGGTAGCAACCAGAATTGCCATTGGATATACACTGGACGAAATTATCAATCAAGTGACAGGCAAAACCTATGCTTGCTTTGAACCAGCACTGGACTATGTAGTTGTCAAATATCCAAAGTGGGCATTTGACAAATTTGTCTATGCAAAACGGACACTGGGCACACAGATGAAAGCGACCGGTGAGGTCATGGCAATCGGCACCAGCTTTGAACAGGCAATTATGAAAGCAGTACGTTCTATTGAACTGGGTGTCGATTCTATGAACATGAAAAAATATGCAAAAATGCCATTGGAAAAAATCATGGAACACCTAAAGGTCGTAGATGATGAGCGTGCCTTCCAAGTATTTGAAGCTCTGAAGCGTGGTGTTACCGTAGAAGAACTACATGAAAAAACCATGATTGACTGCTGGTTCCTGAATAAGCTGCTGAATTTGGTGCACTTGGAGCAGTGGCTGGCAGACGGTGAGCTGACAGAACAAAAATATAAGCTTGCAAAACAATATGGCTATTTGGATGCAACCATTGAGCGGATGTCTGGGCAGAAGTGTCCTCTGCATCAACATGCGGTTTATAAAATGGTAGATACCTGTGCCGGAGAGTTTAAGGCAGAAACACCGTATTTTTATTCGACCTATGATGAAGAAAATGAAGCATTACAGTTTATAGAACGAACTGCAACTGGCAAGAAAAAGGTGATTGTATTTGGTTCCGGACCGATTCGGATTGGACAGGGAATCGAATTTGACTACTGTTCTGTACACTGTGTCTGGACATTGAAAGAAATGGGATACGAGGCCATTATCTGCAACAACAATCCAGAAACGGTTTCTACAGATTTTGATACCGGTGACCGTCTGTATTTCGATCCTCTGACGAAGGAGGACGTTGCAAACATCATTCAGACAGAACAGCCATTCGGCGTAGTAGTACAATTCGGTGGGCAAACTGCTATCAACTTGACCCGTTATCTGTCTGATATGGGCGTGAATATTCTGGGGACGACCGCAGACGATATTGATGCTGCTGAGGACAGAGAGCGATTTGATGAACTTCTAGCAAAATGCGGCATTCCTCGTCCGGCTGGTTTAACGGTTATGACAACAGAAGAAGCGTTGGCAGCTGCAAATCAACTGGGATATCCAGTTTTGATGCGTCCGTCTTATGTGCTGGGCGGTCAAAATATGATTATTGCACATTCTGACAAAGACATCATAGAGTATATGGAAATCATTACAAGCCATATGATTGAAAATCCTGTATTGATTGATAAATATATGATGGGAACAGAAGTTGAAGTCGATGCTATTTGTGATGGAACAGATTTCTTGATTCCGGGCATTATGGAACATGTAGAACGTGCCGGTATTCACTCTGGTGACTCCATTTCCATCTATCCGGCACAAAACCTGAGTCCGAAGATAACAGAAACGATTGTGCGGTATACTGGTTTACTGGCAAAAGAGCTACACGCAGTTGGTTTGATTAATATTCAGTATGTCGTCTATAACAACGAAGTTTATGTCATTGAGGTAAATCCACGTTCTTCCAGAACCGTACCGTATATCAGTAAGGTAACAGGCATTCCGATGGTAGACCTTGCAACGAAAATTATGCTGGGTGAAACGCTCAAGAGTCTCGGTTATGAAAGTGGTCTGTATCCAGCAGGTGATTATGTTGCAGTAAAGGTTCCAGTCTTCAGCTTTGAAAAACTACAGGATGTAGATACCATGCTTGGTCCGGAAATGAAGTCCACCGGAGAATGTCTGGGCATTGGCAGAACGTTTGAAGATGCTCTGTTGAAGGGCTTGATTGCAGCCGGCTATGACCTGAAGAAAGAAGGCGGCGTACTGATTTCTGTTCGGGATACGGACAAGCAGGAAATCATTCCGATTGCTGATCGTTTTTCTCGAATGGGCTTTGAACTGTATGGTACAGATGGTACTGCAAATGTTTTGAATCACAATATGATTGCCACCAATTTGGTACGAAAAATTTCTGAAGGAGAACCGAACACCATCACGCTTTTAGAGAGCGGAAAGATTCACTATATGATTTCCACTTCTGAAAAAGGCAGAATGCCAGCAAGAGACAGCGTGAAAATGCGTCGGAAGTCGGTAGAACGTTCTATCTGTTGTCTAACTGCCATTGACACGGCTTCGGCTCTTTCCAAGATTTTGGAGTCTGGTCGCAGTATTGATGATGTAGAATTGATTGATATTACAAAGATTTAATGCTTTTGCAAAAATCAATCAAACGATGTGTAAATGCGGATGGGATGCAATGCCTATCCGCATTTCAAAAAGGAGGCGTGAATAAAATGCGATATCATCAAGGAAACTATCCGATTTTAGAAAAAAAGCTTCTTGCAAAAAATATGGTGCAATATGTAATTTATTGTCCTGAGATTGCGTCTGCGGCACAGCCGGGACAATTTGTTCATATTCTGCCAACCGGACATACCCTGCGAAGACCTATTTCTCTCTGCGAAATAAATCCGGAAAAAGGTACAATTTGCATTGTATTTGAATTAAAAGGCAGTGGCACAGAGATGCTGGCGAACTGTAATGTTGGAGACTGCATGGATGTGCTTGGCTCGTTGGGACATGGATTTACATTGCTGCCAGATGCAAAACGAGTAATTTTATTAGGCGGTGGAATTGGAAACCCTCCCATGTTGCCATTGGCACAGTATTATCATGAGCGTGCAACTGTAATCAGTGGATTTCGCAGTGCAGAATTTGTGATTTTGCAGGAAGCCTTTCAAACATCTGGTGCAGAAACAATACTCTGTACGGATAATGGCACGATTGGACGGCACAGTCTTGTAACAGAACCGCTACAGGAATTGCTGATGTCACAGACAATTGATGCGGTTTATGCCTGCGGACCCAAACCAATGTTGCGTGCCATTGCTGCAATCGCAAATGAGAAAGATGTTTTCTGTGAGGTTTCTTTGGAAGAACGTATGGGCTGTGGGATTGGAGCATGTCTGGTCTGTGCCTGTCAATTGAAACGAGAAGGGAAGTCAGTTTCTGCACATGTTTGCAAAGATGGACCTGTCTTTTCTGCAAAGGAGGTTGTATGGGGATGACCAATTTATCTGTCAATATTGCCGGAGTTTCATTTAAAAATCCCATCATTCCAGCATCTGGTGTATTTGGATATGGGCATGAATACGAAGTTTTATTTCCGCTTTCTAAATTAGGTGGTATTGCCACGAAGGGAACCACCATTACGCCACGTCCCGGCAATCCCTCTCCTCGTATTGCAGAAACGCCATCCGGTATGCTGAATTCAGTCGGCTTGCAAAATCCGGGAATTGATGCATTTATATCACGGGAACTTCCATATTTGTTGACCAAAGATACCGTTATTCTTGCCAATATTGCCGGTTCGACTGTGGAGGAGTGTGTTACGATTGCAGAACGGCTGGATGCAACGGATGTACACATGATTGAATTAAACATCTCCTGTCCAAATGTCAAAAAGGGTGGTGCAGCATTCGGTGTACATTGCGATTCAGCAGAACGGATTACGGCTGCTGTACGAAATGCAACCAAAAAACCATTGGTTGTAAAGCTTTCTCCCAACGTCACAGATATTGCTGAAATTGCAAGAGCCGTTGAGTCTGCCGGTGCAGATGCGGTTTCTTTAATCAATACCTTGCTTGGTATGCGGATTGATATTCGGACAAGACGTCCAATTTTACGAAATAATGTTGGTGGTATGTCCGGTCCGGCTGTTTTCCCCGTTGCAGTAAGGATGGTATGGCAGGTAGCAAATGCTGTTTCCATTCCAGTCATTGGAATGGGTGGCGTGGATAGTGGTGCAGCTGCTTTGGAAATGATGTTGGCTGGTGCCAGTGCGGTACAGGTTGGTGCTGCAATTTTCACAGACCCCTATGCACCAATTCGGATTATTGATGAATTACAGACATTGCTGGAAGAACAGCATATTACAGATGTAAAAGAAATCATTGGTGCCGTAAAGCCATGGTAAAACAGGAGGAATCCAAATGATTATCTTAGGAGTGGATTTTGGAGAAGCCAGAACAGGACTTGCAATTTGTGACCGTTCTGAACTGCTTGCCTCTCCGGTCGGAACAGTGGCAGAAGCAGATTTTGATATCTGTTTGGAAAAGGTTGCGGCCATTGCCATGGAACGAAAGGTGGCACGTATTGTTGTCGGATATCCGAAAAATATGAATGGTACAATCGGCGAACGCGCAGAACGTTGTCAACAGTTCGCCGATTGTCTGCGAGAAAAAACCAAACTGGAAACGGTTCTTTGGGATGAACGCAACACTACTGTCAGTGCACATAACTATTTAAATCAGACCAATACCAGAGGAAAAAAGAGAAAAGCCGTTGTGGATACAGTTGCAGCGACTATTATTTTAGAGAGCTATCTTGCCTATCGAAAGAACCATTCGGAAGACCTTTCATAGAATCAATGAAGTGAGGTCATCCAATACGCAACCTGCTGCTTTAATGGCTTTGGTGGTATTTTTACGAATGTCATGCTTTTGGCGAGAAGTTGCCTTTGAAAGCATGTAGCAAGCCGTCCCAACGGCTGCACCAACTGTAAGACCACGTACGACTGATTTGACATTCATGATAAAACGCTGCCTCCTTTCTTGTTGAACTGCGGATAGTATGCCACAGTTGCCAGCGATTATGCCAGACGGGAGGCAGTTCTTTTTGATAAAAGAAAGGATGATAGATTTCTATGAGACAACTGCACATTGTATTAGTCGAACCGCAAATACCACAAAATACTGGAAATATTGCAAGAACCTGTGCTGTTACTGGTGCCTCACTGCATCTGATACAGCCAATGGGCTTTACTATTACAGATAAGCACTTGAAACGTGCTGGATTGGATTATTGGCATCAGTTAGATATTACGTATTATGATGGATGGAATGATTTTGAAAAAAAGCATATAACTGAACAAAACCAATTTTACTTTTTTACAACAAAAGGAAAACATATTCATAGCGATGCAGACTATACCATACAAAATAGCATTTATCTGATTTTTGGAAGGGAAGACAAAGGTCTGCCAGAATCTCTTTTGCATGCTCATGCAGAACAGTGCGTCCGCATTCCTATGCGGTACACACTCCGGAGTCTAAATCTTTCTAATTCTGTTGCTATTGCAGCCTACGAGGTTCTTCGGCAATGGGGATATCCAGAATTGCAGTGTGCAAGTGAACTGTCAGTTTGTGAGATAGAATGACAATCACAGAAAGGGGAATGGAAACAACATGCAATTTTTGAAGAAACACTTCAAACAGATTGGCACACTCATTACAATTATTGCTTTATTTTTTGTTATTTGGAAAATGATTACCATGGATATAGATTATCATGCTTTTGCCACGCCGCAGGCAATCTGTATTTTGTTGATCAGCATATTATTACAAACCATGATTTTTTGTTATATGACTTTTCCATGGTTGAATTTAGTACGAATTTTATCTGGTAAAAAAATTTCTGGAAAGCAAGCACTTCCTATTTATACAAAATCAAATTTAATGAAATATATTCCGGGGAATGTATTTCAATATGTGGCACGCAATCAACTGGCAGCAGAATCTCATATTAGTCATGTGGACGTAGCTCTGGCAACAATGATAGATATTGGAATGAGTATGTTAGCACCATTCTTAATTTCCTTGATTTTAATGAGGCATCATATTATAACGCTTCTTTCTTCCTATCAAAATACTTTTTTTATGATTTTTTTGGCCATATTAGTAATCTTTTGCCTAGCATTTATTTTACTCCGCTTGAAATTTTGGGATCAAACAAAGCGGTATTGCTCTAAATATTATCGTTTATTGCAAAAAAAAACACTTTTACAGTTGCTTGCAGCCTTTTTGCTATACTTACTGCAAAGCTTATTCAGCATTGCAGTATATGCCATACCTCTTTTCGGTCTGATTTCTATTCCATCAGAAAAAATATCACAGTTTTTAGGAGCTTATTTATTTTCTTGGATCATTGGATTTATTACCCCTGGTTCTCCGGGCGGAATCGGTGTACGAGAAGCTGTCATGATGTTAATTTGCGGTGCTTTCATTGATAACTCTGTTATTGTGTCATATGTTGTTATGATGCGTTTTATTTCTATTTGTGCAGATGTAGTTGCATTTTTGTTTGGTTTTTTTTACAGAAAAATATGTTATGTCAAAATATAAAACTCAATTATTTTTAATAAAAATTGCTCTGACATAAATCAATCAGAGCAATTTTATTTTTTTAGAAAAATTATCATATCATTTTTTATTACAAATTTCATTCTGTGCACGGATTGTTTCTAACGTGTATCCTAATTGAATTAAAATGGGTGCTAATACTGTAAGTTCTTCATTTGATAATTTTGCAGCAATCATATTTGCTAGTGCAGTAACAGAAGCAGTTATTTCACAAGGTGACATATTTACACCTCCCTTTTCAACATATTCATAATTGTAAAAACTGTGATTTTATTCAAAAAGTAGGTTAGGAAGAATGCTCTACAATTTCAGGAGAGCATTTCCGGCGAATATCCTTCTGGGATTATAAAGGAAGCTTGCCACACAAGAAGAGACAAGGAAATTTGATTATAATATTATTGTATAAAAATAAAAATGAGATTGTAAAGTAAGAATACTGACAATCTCATTTTTATTTTTAATATAAATCCTGCAAATCTGCTGCCGTCATATCATTTTCCAGGTTGTCTCTTGCAAGGTCGTTATCAATCTCAGGATAAACCTTTGAGATTGGTTTCTCAGACTGCTTTTTTGCATGTGACATAACCTGAGTTTTTTTGGGCATTTCAACTATAGCAGATGTGTTAGAGTCAAAAGACACATGGGCATAGTCAGAATTTTGTATTCCATGTTTTTTCATTCTATATCACCTCAATAATAGTATTCCATTTATTTATTAAAATATAATTTAAATTTTATTTTAATAATTATATATAAAATAAAGATTAATTTTACAATAAAACAAGTATATTCCAGAATAGCTGTAAGATTTTTATGAAATGAGAAACTCACATTCAATTTTGATATTATTCACAAAATGCAATTGAAAAATCAAAGAAAAAATAGTATAATTAACATAATCTTTTGCATGTACCGCATTAAAACGGATATGCTATCGTATATTGAATTATGTGATCGGAGGTCTGTTTCATGAAACGGAGAATTGGAATTTTAACCAGTGGTGGAGATTGTCCAGGACTAAATGCTACTATTCGAGGGGTAGCAAAGGCGTGTTATGAAATGCTTGGAATAGAAAATGTAGAAATTGTAGGTATTTCAGATGGCTATTATGGCTTGATTCACAATATCTGTAAAGAAATGAAACCGGATGATTTTTCTGGCATTCTAACTCGTGGCGGCACTATCCTTGGCACAAAACGGCAACCATTCAAGATGATGAAGGTAATTGGAGAAGATAATGTAGACAAAGTAAAAAATATGAAGAAGACCTATCAAAATCAGAAGTTAGACTGCTTGCTGACTTTAGGTGGAAATGGCACACATAAGACCTCAAAGCTGCTGGCAGATGAAGGATTAAATGTGATTGGTCTGCCAAAAACGATTGATAATGATATTTACGGCACAGATGTTACATTCGGATTTCATACAGCCGTAGATATTGCAACGGATGCACTTGATCGTTTGCATACAACTGCAAATAGTCATTCACGAATTCTGCTCTGCGAAATTATGGGGAATAAGGCAGGATGGTTAACACTAAATGCTGGTATTGCAGGCGGAGCAGATATTATTCTGATTCCAGAAATTCCGTATGATATTGAGAAAGTCTGTAAGTCTGTTTTGAAACGAAGTGAAAATGGCAAAAACTTTTCTATTGTTGCAGTTGCAGAAGGTTGTTTTGATCAGGAAGAAGCAAAACTGAAAAAGAAGGAACGTGCAAAACAGCGTGCAGAAGCTGGCATTGTTACTGCAACCAATCGTATTGCTGCACAGATTCAGCAAAAAACCGGTTTGGAAGCAAGAGTTTGTGTGCCGGGGCATATGCTTCGAGGTGGCAGCCCAAGTGCATATGATCGGATTCTAGCAACCCAATTTGGTGTTTATGCAGCAAATCTTATTAAGGAAGAGCAATATGGTATGTCGGTTGCAAAAGTGAATGGTGTCATTACAGCCAATAGATTGGATGATATTGCCGGGAAAACAAAGTTTGTTACACCGGATGATCAATTGGTTATAACAGCTCGAAATTTAGGCATTTCTTTTGGAGACTAAATATGATTATATTATATAAATGTTGAATGAAAAAATAGGGAAGTGCAGAGCAATTTTGTCTTGCACTTCTTTATTTTATTTATTGTTATAATGGTTACGAATAAAAAATTAGAAATGGTATTATGTCCGGCTTTTTCTATTTCAGAATATTTTACACTTTTACTTGAAATAATCCATGTTGATTGCAGTATCCATAAATATTGCCATGCCCAAAAATAGGGAATCGAACTTCTGGATTTTGCTCTGGATAGCATTTCAAAAATTGTACTCGATTGTAGGTGACATAGGCGAAAAAGGAAATAAAGTGTGATTTTTGCATGGGATGCTGTATCGTTACATGATAATCATATTCTATTTGTGTCACAGTTAATCTATGTGCATCATCTGCCATATCCTCTGCAACTAGTTTTGGCAGGGTAATTCCACAGCAACTAAATACACCCTCTCCCATGGCATAGATGACATTTCCGCAAATGGGACAGACATAGAACCCGATTTTCCGCAAATTTCCGCTTCGGTTTTGATTGATTACATAAGAACCTGCCAGCAATTCCGCTACTGATACTTGTAGTGCTGCTGCCAAAGGTTCTAATAGTGTGACATCAGGCAATCCCCGTCCAGTCTCCCATTTAGAAATGGTTTTGTCGCTGACGGAAAGAAGTTCTGCAAGTACTTTTTGCGTCATACCTTTTTGTTCCCGCAGTTTTTGAATAATGCTTCCAGTTACATATTGATTCATATAAGAACGCCTCTTTCTTTGTAGATATTAGATGGTATTTTTAGTATAGCACACAATACAAAATCATACAACCTACGCTTCGTAGAGTGCGTTTCTATGATGCATTAAAATAAAAAGTATTGATTTCTATTCAAAAATGCAGTAAAATAAAAAGAGTGTTCGACAATATGCAAACGGCTTTGTTCGCATAAAAACAATGCGTCGAATCAGATTGGAAAGGAGTATCAATACGATGTATATTACCTGTTTGGATTTAGAGGGTGTGCTAGTACCAGAAATTTGGATTGCATTTGCAGAGGAAAGCGGCATTCCAGAATTGAAACGAACCACTAGGGATGAGCCAGATTATGATAAGCTGATGCGTTGGAGAATTGGTGTTCTGAAGGAGCACGGTCTTGGATTGAAAGAAATTCAAGAAACGATTGCAAAGATTGAACCACTACCGGGTGCAAAAGAATTTTTAGATAAATTACGTTCTATGTGTCAGGTAATTATCATTAGTGATACTTTTGTACAGTTTGCAGGACCATTGATGGAAAAACTCGGACGCCCGACAATTTTCTGCAATTCCCTAGAAGTCGCAAAGGATGGCGAAATTACTGGGTTTAAAATGCGTGTGGAAAATTCTAAATTGACCACTGTTAAGGCATTGCAGTCTATTGGCTATGATACGATTGCGAGCGGTGATAGTTATAACGACCTTGCTATGATTCAGGCAAGCAAAGCTGGCTTTTTGTTCCGAAGCACCGAACAGATTCAAAAGGATCATCCAGAATTGCCGGCTTTTGAACAGTATGATGATTTACTGGCTGCGATTGAAAAGGCAATGCAGGAATAAACAACGATTAACAGGAGTGTGTATCAATTGTCATTGACTTCTTTTACACAACTGCAACAGGGAATTCAAACCTGTCGGCTTTGCCAAGATCGATTTGGATTTGAACCACATCCGGTCGTTAGTGGCAATGAAACTGCAAAAATTATGCAAATCAGCCAAGCACCCTCACGCAGTGTACATGAGAGCAGAAAATCGTTTGCAGATGCAAGTGGTAGAAAGCTGAGACAGGAATGGTATCATATTTCAGATAATGATTTTTACAATCCAGATTATTTTTATCTGACTTCTGTTGCACATTGCTATCCTGGAAAATCACCGAGCGGTGGTGATCGTGTCCCACCAAAATGCTGTGCAAATAAGTGGCTTATACAAGAAGTAAAAGCAGTGCAGAACGAATTATTTCTGATAATTGGTGGAAAGGCAGCAGCTTTTTTCTTCCCAAATCAGGACTTTTCTACGCTGATTTTTCAAAATCAACAAATCAATGGTAAATTAGCCTATGTTCTGCCACATCCATCTCCATTAAATCAAAAATGGTTTTTAGACCATCCTACTTTTTTAACAAAAAGAGTGCAGGAAATTGCTGCTGCCATTCACAAAACGCTCGGTATTTTATAAAAATACTAACAACAAGCCACCGCTGTATGGGAACAAGCGGTGGTTTGTTTTATATTATCTGAATTATTACTTATTAGAAATCGTAATGGTATACTGTCCATCTACTAACTCACCAATAATGATCGTTACACCTGGATCAATGGATTCATTTTCATTGGCATCATACCAATTGCATCCAGAAATACTATTGTCAATTACATCTCCAGTCTTGAAGACACTGCCGCCTTCTTTTTCATTGGCAAGACGAATTAACCGGATACCGTCATCGTCATTATTCGTATACGCTGAGCCGTTCTGATATTTAAAATAAGTATACCAATCGTCTTCCTGCAAGGATGCCTGAATATGGTAGATACGAATGCCATTATCAATGCTCTGCCAATAGTTCATATGTGAGTTAATATAACTATTATTATTCTCTCCTGTCACATATTCAATCATCAAATATTCTGAAAAATACAGAGATTTGATTTTTTTGATACCATCCAAGCATCAGTTTTGAGAAGCAACCAAAATCTGAAGCGGCATCGGCATCCATTAGCTCTGTTCCAGCGTTGCCCTTCATGCCTTCAAAATCATCATCGCTGCTATAGAGATAATAATCTGGCAACCCCATGCAGTGTCCCATTTCGTGCAGATAACTGCTATTGAAATTGCTGTAGTTTGTTTCACTTTCAATCTGTGCATTTCCAGTGATAATGTGACCAATTGATACACCATCTACCTGATAAGTATCGTCTCCAAATGCACCTGCACACGGCCACCAGTTTTCATCTCCGGCAGCAGCTGGAACAGAAAACAGCGTGGCATCAATTTTACCATCTTGATTCCCATCAAACTGGCTAAAATCTACGCTATCTTTAAATGCATCATAACATTCTTCTGCCAATTTTACTTTATCTGTATCATAAGCCGCACGATTTTCTTTTGTTGTATAACGGAACACTTGTCCGTTTAACTGCATCGTTCCTTTAGAAGAACGCTGATAAAATGCACGCATACTATCGAAAGGATAATTGCTGTCACTGGTATCTTCTTCGCCGAATGCAATTTCCTGTATCTGTTCTGTTGTGGGATCAACTGTATACCTACAGTCAGGAAAATCCACATAGAAAATAACCAGGTTGGCATCTCCCTGAGATGGCAGAGAAGCTTTAAGTGCTGTAATTGATGGATCAATAAACGCCGTATCTTCCGTCTTAGTGGTTAATTCTGTTTCTGTTTGAGTCATTGTCTGAATTGTTGTTATTTCTGTTGTTATAGTTGTAGTAATCGGATTTGTTACTTCTTCCCAGATATCCAGCCAGTCTTCATAGAAAACACAGTGCTTAAGAATTATCAAGTCTGCCACATTAATTACGCCATCTTGATTCATATCTGCTCTCTGTACAATATTTTCGCCTTCTAATTTCTCTAATCGTAATAAGAAACGATGCATCTTTACAACATCCAAAACGGAAACAGTATCATCGTAATTTAAATCGCCACGATATCCACGCCATTCCCAAGACGCATAAACGGAAGGTAGTGCTATCATACCAGCTACAGCAATCGCAGCTGTACTCAGCAATGCAGCAAATCCTAATTTTTGCTTCTTCACATCAAAATACTCCCTAATATAATTTTTAAAAAATAGTAGATAAAAATAATATCACATTCTCAAATTATATTGCATGTTTTTATATTTTACTTATGAATGACTACTTTTTGAATACAAGAATCCAGTTTATTTGGAAAATTGATATCCCAATTCAAATGCTTTTAAATTCATTTCCAAGAATTTTGCTGGAACAGTATTTCGAATAGTCTCCAACCACTCTTCGTGTGAAATTTCTGTAGACCTTGCCATGACACCAATCAAAACAACATTGACTGTTTTTTGGCTTCCAGCTTCTATTGCTAGCTGCAAAGCATCCACTGCTGTAAGGTCACAAACCTGCTCTAGTTTTTCGCAAATATGTTTTGGATAGGACATCGAACCAGTAATTACTGGCATCGGATCAATTTTTTGTGTGTTGACGATCATTTTCCCGCCTTTTTTGAGATAGGGGAGTGCTCGATATGCTTCCA
Organism: uncultured Oscillospiraceae bacterium; assembly: GCA_958448395.1. GTDB lineage: Bacteria > Bacillota > Clostridia > Oscillospirales > Ruminococcaceae > Ruminococcus_C. The sequence continues at coordinate 70,420 of CAUDDP010000002.1, forward strand.
ATGGTTCAAATGCCAGAATCACATCAGCCATCCCTTTATCAACTACTGGAGAATATACTTTTTCTCCATATTTCACATATGTTACAACGCTTCCACCACGCTGACTCATGCCGTGCACTTCAGACACCTTGACATCATATCCGGAATTAATAACCGCATTTCCTAAAATCCGACTAGCGAGCAGTGTACCCTGTCCGCCAACCCCAACAATCATGATTTGTTTTGTCATTGTGCATTTTCCTCCTTTTTGATGCAGCCAAACGGACATACATTGAGGCAAAGACCGCAGCCATTACATTGTGTTGCATCAATGGTTGGTTTTTTCCCATCAAAGGAAATAGCCGGACAACCAAGCTGCATACAAATCTTACACCTTTTACAATCCTCACCAATTTTGCAAGATCCTGTATATTTTACGGTTTTCAACAGGGCACATGGTCGCTGTGCAATAATGACAGACGGTTCTTCCGCTGCTACTTCTTGTTTAACAACTGCTTCAAATTGCTTCACATCAAATGGATCTACAATTGTTACTCGTTCTACGCCAACAGATTTACACAATGTCAGCAAATTGACCTGCTTTGTGACTTCCTTACGAATAGTATAACCTGTTGTTGGATTATCCTGATGTCCGGTCATACCTGTAATGGAATTATCCAAAATGATAACAGTGTTAATTCCTTTATTATAAACGATATCAATCAATCCAGTAATGCCAGAGTGAATAAATGTAGAATCGCCGATAACAGAAACCATTTTCTTAGCAAATTCATTTCCTCTTGCTTTTGCCATTCCCATTGCGACACCAACAGACGCTCCCATACAAATGGTGGTATCCATACTGTTCAATGGGGCAACAGCTCCCAATGTATAGCACCCGATGTCGCCAGAAACATGCAGTTTCAGCTTATGTAGTACATAGAACACACCTCTATGTGGACATCCTGCACACATTACTGGTGGACGAACTGGGACGATTTCTTGTGGTGCATTGTAATCCGGTTCTTTCTCATTCAGTATCACGCTGCGAATCTGGTTTGGAGTGTATTCACCAAGGAGGGAGAATGCAGACTTTCCGATGACAGAAATGCCCAAGCTCCGGCAATAATTTTCAATAAAAGGATCTAATTCTTCAATGACATAGATAATTTCATGTTTTTCTGCAAAGTCCAGCAATAGCTGTTTTGGCATTGGATAAATCATACCAAGCTTTAAATAATCTGCCTGCGTGCCCAATGCTTCTCTTGCATACATATAAGTAATGCCAGCAGCAATAATGCCGATTTGACTACCATTTTCTTCGATCTGATTGACTGGGCAAGTTTCTGCATATTCTGTTAGCTTTTGCATCCGTTCTTCTACCGCACCATGTCGTTTGATGGCATTCGCTGGCATCATAACATATTTTGCAGCATTATTTTCATATGGCTTCAGTTCTGTGTCCTGAGGTTCTTCCAGTTCCACCAAACTTTGTGAATGGGAAACTCTAGTGGATAAACGCAGAAACGCAGGGGTATCAAACTGTTCGCTGATTATATATGCCAATTTTGTAAATTCTTTGCACTCGGCAGAATCAGATGGTTCCAACATTGGCATTTTTGCAGCTTCTGCATAATGTCTGGAATCCTGTTCATTCTGAGAGGAATGCATTCCTTGGTCATCGGCTACACAAAACAATAAACCGCCATTTACGCCGGTATAACTAACAGTGAATACAGGATCAGCCATAACATTCAATCCAACATGCTTCATACAGGACATGGAACGAGCACCGCCAATGGAAGCACCAATGGCAACTTCTGCTGCTACTTTTTCATTTGGAGCCCACTCCACATAGATTTCATCATATTGTACAATTTGTTCTGTAATTTCGGTGCTTGGGGTACCGGGATAAGAAGAAACCACTCGTACACCGGCTTCATAAGCACCTCTTGCCACAGCAGCATTGCCAAGCAATAGCTTTTTCATATTTTTCATCCTTTCTTTTTTAATTTACACCAGTTTCTTTTGCAACCAGATTTTCCACACAGTAGCGTTTCCGTAACTTTGGCTTTTCTATTTTACCAGTTGGATTCCGTGGAACATCGGCAAAAATAATTTTTCTCGGTCGTTTATAGCGGGGAAGTGCCATGCAAAATTCTTGCAACTGTTCTTCTGTTAATGTTTCATCTGGCTTCAGTTCTACAATAGCAGCCGTAATCTCTCCAAGCCTATCGTCTGGCAGACCAATTACTGCAACATCTTTAATTGCATTGTGTTGCCGCAAGAAATCTTCAATCTGTACTGGATAAATATTTTCACCACCTGTAATGATGACATCCTTTTTTCGGTCTACCAGATAGATAAAACCATCATCATCTTCCTGTGCCATATCACCAGTGAAAAGCCAACCATCTTGTAAAACCTCATTTGTTGCTTTTTCATCTCGATAATAGCATTTCATAACGCCTGGCCCTTTTACCGCCAGTTCACCAACTTCCCCACGCTGCACGATATGGTGGTCTGCATCGACAATTTTAACTTCCCAACCATAGCCGGCTTTTCCAATTGCACCAACCTTGTGTGGGTTTTCTATACCCAAATGTACACATCCAGGTCCAATAGATTCGCTTAATCCATAGTTTGTATCATACAAATGATTTGGAAAATATGTTTTCCAACGCTTTACAAGGGTTGGAGGAACAGGCTGTGCACCAATATGCATGAGTCTCCATTGGGACAAATTATAATTTTTTAAATTTAAATCTTTTTTATCTAATGCATCAAGCAAATCCTGTGCCCACGGCACCAACAGCCAAACGATTGTACATTTTTCTTCGGAGATAGCCTTTAGAATCCATTCTGGTTTAACACCACGGAGTAAAACTGCTTTTCCACCGGTCAACAACGAACCAAACCAATGCATTTTTGCCCCTGTATGATACAATGGCGGGATGCAGAGAAAAATATCCTCCTTGGTCTGACCATGATGATGTTGTTCTACCTGTGCTGCATGACTAAGGCTTCTGTGTGTATGTAAAATTGCTTTCGGAAAGCCAGTTGTTCCAGATGAGAAATAAATCGCCGCATCATCTTCCTCAGTCAACAAAACCTCTGGATTTTTGGAGGTGCAGAATTGTGTTAGTCTATCATAGCTTTCTGCAAATGTTGGGCAATCCTTTCCAACATAGAGCATACTTCGCAAACGTGGTACACAGTCACAGATTTCCGCTACTCGACTTGTAAACTCTGGTCCAAAAACCAGAAAATCCGCCTCAGAAAGAGAAAGGCAATAATGGATTTCTTCAGCAGTATAACGATAATTCAATGGAACTGCAATTGCACCAGTTTTTAAAATTCCAAAATAAATTGGCAGCCACTCTAAACAGTTCATCAATAAAATAGCAACCTTTTCACCTTTTCGGATGCCTCTAGATAATAGAAAATTAGCAAATCGATTAGCCTGTCGATTAAAATCTTCCCATGTGATTTCTCGCCGTATATTTTGTGCTGTACCGGATTCAATTAGTGCATATTCTTTCCATGTTAATTTTCCTTGTGCATTCAGTGGCGGTGTGATTTCCACCAAACTGACATCATTTGCATATTTTTCTGCATTCTGTCTCAATAATTCTGTGATCGGCATTCTTTCCATTCCTTTCTGTTTTTGTTTGTATTCGCATTCACTGTTAATCACAGCAGCTTGACAAACTATGAACCCGTCTTCACAAGCTAAAATCGACGCAGTAAGGTCTGTAAATTGGAAATC
>CAUDDP010000003.1 GCA_958448395.1 uncultured Oscillospiraceae bacterium
CACGTTAATTTTCTCAGTAAAAAAATCATGAACAGAACCAGGAATTTACAATATGATCCAAATAGGAAGAATCGAGAAGGCAGCGGAATTGCTTATTGGGGAAACTATCCTTAATGGAAGTGTCGGATTTGAGAATATTGTAGGCGATTTGACGAAGGATATTGAAATTTTCAGCAGAATCGCCCTTTCTAGCTCTGCTTTCATCCTCCCGGAAGGATAGATCAAGAACCCAGTGCAGCGAATTTTCAATACTCCAATGTACTCTCTTAGCATTCATGATCTGTTTTGCGGTCATCTTTTTACAGCTGTATATAAAATAGTGCCGCTGCTCTGATCTTATGCCGTTTTTCTCAATTGTAGCAACAATCATACCGGTCCCATTCAAGTCAGTCCATTTCTCCCGTCCATCCAACCAGCTGATCTCCTCACAAATATAGCATTCCCGTTTTTCAAACCTTCCATGTTCATTATTCAAAGAATAGGAATAAATATCGCCGTTCTTTGCATCAACGTTCTTGCAGTATTCATCCATGAACATCTTCACATCCCGATATAGATTCCCCTGATTTTCTTTCAGTACGAGAATGTAGTCTGCCTCCTTTTCACGGATTTTTCGGGCAATATCCTTTTGCGTCCCCATCGCATCAATCGTCACGATACATTCGCTGATCTTAAGCATCTCCAGTAATTTCGGAATGGCAACGCCTTTCAAATTGCTAATGACCGTTTTCATCCATTCTGCGAATATTTCATGCATCTTTGACGGTGTGATCAGCATCAATATTCTACGATATGTCAGTGCGTCCGGAATGCCATTTTCTAGTTTCAGATACTTAGCAAACCATTCCTTTCGGCTCTTTGAAAAAATTTCTATTTTTACATAGCTTGTTGCTCCGCATATAATTGCAATCAACATGATAAACAACACCTCTTGCAGCGGATACATTACACTATTACTTCTTCGGGTATCTTCGATTCCTTTCAATATTTCCTCCTGTTTCAGTTTCTTCATCTTTTGTACTCTTTTTTCTCTTTCTTCTATTTTATCATACTTCTTTCTTTTTGGAAAGGAGCGTTCATAATTTCTTTACTGGGGAAATTACCGTGCAAAAAAACTGAAAAAGTTATGAGAAACTCATGGCTTCCTATGTAAAAGGAATACAAAAATATTTTACACTGATTTCCAAAATCTTGACTTTATGCTATGGATGTGATACAATAAAAAAAATTACTTCGCAGCAAATGCAAGTGGTATTGTGCTATTTATTTATATTTACTTGTAAAAAATTATTATAAATAGAATGAAAGGTACTACACTTTATGGATGTATTATATATTGTTTTACCATGTTATAATGAAGAGGAAGTTCTTCCTGAAACAGCAAAGCAACTCCACATAAAGATGGAACAATTGATTCAAAATCAAAAAATTAGTTCAAAAAGTCGGATTGTCTTTGTAAATGACGGATCAAAAGATAAAACATGGTCAATCATTTGTGCGTTGCATAAACAAAATCCAATTTTTCAAGGAATATCGCTTTCTCGCAATCGTGGGCATCAAAATGCACTGTTAGCCGGATTGATGACAGTCAAGGCATACTGTGATATGACAATTTCCATGGATGCTGATTTGCAAGATGATATTTATGCTATTGATAAAATGATTGAAAAATATTATGATGGAAATGAAATTGTATATGGTGTACGAAATAATAGGGAAACAGATACTACTTTTAAACGTTGTACTGCTGAAAGTTATTATAAAACTATGCAATTTCTGGGGGCAGATATTATTCCTAATCATGCTGATTTTCGTCTAATGAGCAGACGGGCTTTAGATGGGTTGGAGCAATTTCAAGAAGTAAACCTGTTTCTACGTGGAGTTGTTCCAATGATTGGTTACCAAAGTGATGTAGTGTATTACGCCAGAAAAGAACGGTTTGCTGGAAAATCAAAGTATCCACTGAAAAAAATGTTTTCATTTGCATGGGAGGGGATTACATCACTTTCTGTTCGTCCTATTAAAATGATTACTATATTGGGCACGATTGTATTTTTAGTCAGTATTGCAATGCTAATATATTCTGTAATTCGTCATGCGATGGGAGCAACTACTATTGGTTGGACTTCTCTTGTAGTATCTATTTGGGCGATTGGCGGTTTACAATTATTGGCAATCGGAATCATTGGAGAATACATTGGGAAAGTATATTTAGAAACAAAATCACGTCCAAAATATATTATTCAAGAATATTTATGTGATAATGAAAATAAAATTGCATACGATAAAATAACGAACAAAAAGCTTACAGATGAAACGAATTCAAAGACATAAATGTGATATAAAAGGGGAATAATTATAATGAATCAAAAAAATACGAATATCAAAGGCTTCTCCAGCAGACTTGGTTTTGTTATGGCGGCAGCTGGTTCCGCAGTCGGATTGGGAAATATTTGGCGATTCCCATATTTAGCAGCGAAATATGGAGGTGGTATTTTTCTGCTGGTTTATCTCATTTTAGCTGTTACATTTGGATTTTCTCTCATGATAACAGAAATTGCAATTGGAAGAAAAACTGGAACCAGTGCAATTCTTGCATACCAAAAACTAAATAAGCGATTTACCTTTCTTGGTTATGTAGCATCAGCCGTTCCCATTTTAATTTTCCCATATTATTGTGTGATTGGTGGATGGATCGTCAAATATATGACTGTTTATTTTACAGGGCAAGTACATGCTGCTGCAACAGACACTTATTTCTCTAACTTTATTGGAGGGACTGCCCAGCCAATCCTATTTCTTTCCATTTTTCTATTCTGCACTGCATTAGTCGTTTTGATTGGGGTACAAAAGGGCGTGGAAAAGGTCAGTAAAATTTTAATGCCAATTTTGATTTTACTTTCCCTTACAATGTCAATTTACACACTGACATTGGACGGAGCAATGGATGGTTTTATTTATTATGTAAAACCGAATTTTTCAGACTTTTCTATCAAAACTGTGGTTGCAGCAATGGGACAGCTATTTTATTCCATGTCACTTGCAATGGGAATTATGATTACCTATGGATCTTATATGAACAAACAGGATAATTTGGAACAATCTGTGCGGCATGTAGAAATATTTGATACACTGATTGCATTTTTATCTGGGATGATGATTGTACCAGCAGTCTTTGCTTTTTCAAACGGCGATCATTCTGCTTTAAAAGCTGGACCGAGTCTGATGTTTATCACATTGCCAAAGTTATTTGATACGCTTCCTGGCGGTGCTATTTTTGGTGCAGCATTCTTTTTACTTGTATTCTTTGCAGCATTGACCTCATCTATTTCTTTGATGGAAACAATTGTTTCTGTGTTACAAGATAAACTGAACTGGAAACGGAATACTATTTGCATTCTTACTATGCTGATAGCCTTGTTAATGGCATTGCCATCTACATTGGGATATGGCATATGGAGCGGTATAACAATTTTTGGATATCAAATTCTGGACTTCTTTGATTTTGTCAGCAACAATTTGCTTATGCCAATTGTTGCGTTGTTAACATCTATTTTGATTGGTTGGGTTGTAAAACCTAAATATATTATTGAAGAGGTATCAATTTCTGCGAAATTTCGATCTAAAAGAATTTATTGTACAATGATCACATATGTAGTACCGATTTGCATGTTAATTATTCTACTTTCTTCATTTATTCTTGATTTGTAATTAAATATATGTGAATATAAGAAAAAGGCTATTATACCACCTAATTGGGTATAATAGCCTTTTTATTTAATCTATTCACTTATCATTCAGATATGTTTTTTCTAAAAAATGAATCATTTCTTGAAATCCATCTGCTTTTGTTGGGAATTTCTTTTTTATTTCGATTTCTGCTTTTTCTGAACAAAGCATACCATGCCAGATTTTTAAGGTCATTTCTTCCTTGCCATATAAGATTTTAAAATTGAATTGATTGTGATCTTTGCTGCCTGAAAAATCATTACCGCTTTGAAAATAATAAAATTGGGGAATATCGAATATTTTTGAAACCCTTGGTTTTTCCATGCTACTTTAATGCCTCCTCTAAAATTGGTATCACATGTTCTAAATCTGGTTGGATCGAAAACAAAAATGGTTGCAGCATCTCATCTGGTTGCGACAGATCCGGAACCATAACGACCTTACATCCAGCATAAAAGGCAGATAGTACACCATTTGGTGCATCTTCTAATGCCATACAGTAAGAGGGTGTACAATTGATTGCCTTTGCAGCATCCAAATAAATATCAGGAAAAGGCTTTCCCACTGCCATCTGATCTCCGCCGATGATTTCTGTAAAATAGGGGAGAATCCCACCTTTTTCTAAGTACTGAATAGCATTTTCCTTAGCAGTTGCAGTTGCTACAACTGTAGGAAGATTTTGTGCCTGACAAAACTGCAAAAAGGGAAGTACGCCTTGCTTTACTGGAATGCCATTTTTATCAAGTTCTTCGGCAAACAATCTTTTTCTTGTTTGCCGAATCGCAGCATAATCGAAAGACTTGCCGAATACTCGTTTTAAATACCGCTCTGCAAAACGATATTGCAAGCTTCTGATGTTTAATGCATGTTGTTTTTCCATGCTGAATCCATAAAGAGCAGCACTTTTTATCCAACATTGCACCAAAATACGTTCTGTATCTAAAAGCGTGCCATCCATATCAAAAATAATGCCTTGAATCATTGCGACTTCACCTCTTCTGTTTTTGCATGGTCTGTATCATTTCTATCTATTATATCAATCACTTCAGGCAATACAATAGAGACTATTTCAGGCTCTTCTGCTTTCTCCGATTCCAATTGTTCTTCTGCATTGTTTGCATCTATTGTATGATTGGTTAGATTTGCAAGAGGGGAGTGATCTGCAGCGTCCTGTAAAATAGAACTGGATAGATGCGTATAGATTTCTGTAGTGGAAGTACTTTTATGCCCCAATATTTCTTTTAATGTTAATGCATCAACATTTCCATATTGATACATCAATGTTGCAGCTGTATGGCGAAGTTTATGAGTGGAGTATCCTTGGCCAGACAAACCAGCACGTTGCAAAGCGTCTTCTACAATTTGCTGCACACGCCGTTTGCTAATTCGGGTACAACGTTTACTTAAAAAGAGAGCGGGTTCCTCTGTACTGTGTTTCATTTTTTTTCGAACTTCTAAATAGTTTTCCAAAGCATCTATACAAGCATGATTAAGATATACCATTCGTTCTTTACGACCTTTTCCAAATACACGCATTTTTGTTTCCTTTAAATTAATGTTAGAAACATTTAATGCAACCAGTTCACTTAAACGTAAACCACAATTTAGAAATAGGGTAATAATACAATAGTCTCGTTCTGGATAGGAAGTATTCATATTTGCTAAAAGTGTTTTGCTTTGTTCTAATGTAAGGTATTTTGGCAATGCCATTTTTAAAGAGGGAAGTTCTAGATATTCTGTTGGATTTTGATGAATCACTTGCTTGTTCACATAAAGATAATGAAATAAGCTTTTAATGGCTGAAACCTTACGACCACGAGCACGATCATGATTTTCACGAGATTCTGTGACATAATATAGAAATTCATACAAATCTTGAAGTTTTATAGTGTCTAACATGGAAACGGGAAAATCCACAATTGGAATTTTCTGCATATCTGTTTCATCTAGTGCAAGGTATTGTTTATCCTTCATCATAAGAATGTACTGAAGAAATAAGCGGATGTCAAGATAATATTCTTCAACCGTGCGAGGGGAAAGCGATTTTGACATAGAAAGATAAAGAATATAATCATTTAAAAAATCTGGACATGCAGTGCGATCAATTGCCATAAAGTAGCACTCTCCTTTCAATCCGGCCATCTAATTGCACCAAATTTGTATTTGGTGCAATTGAGACAAACCACTTCTCCGGTAATTTTTAATCTCTACTTTTTATTTTTCCATCACTTTTTCAATTATTTTTTCAGCACATCGCATTCCATCTACGGCAGCGGATGTAATTCCACCAGCATATCCCGCACCTTCGCCACATGGATAAATTCCGCTTGCTGTAATTGATTCACATTGTACATTACGAAGGATTCTAACTGGAGAGGAACTTCGAGTTTCTACGCCTGTCAAAACGGCCTCTGGATCATCAAAACCGTCAATTTTTTTCCCCATTTCTAAAACACCATCTTTCAATGTTTGTACCATAAAATCCGGTAAATATTCCATCGGGTGTGCGAATTTCACATCTGGCTGATAAGTTGGCTGTACTTTTCCAAATGCACTAGATACCTTATTTTCCAAAAAATCTCCAACACAGCAAATCGGGGCTGCATATGTACCGCCACCACATAAAAATGCTTTCCTTTCCAGCTTTTGTTGCAGCCACATACCAGCAAGCGGATGCGGATTTGCAATTATTTTCGGAGAGATTCCAACCAACAAGGCACTATTTGCATTTTTTTCGTCTCTAGCATGATTACTCATTCCATTGACAACAACATGTCCTTCTTCAGAAGCAGCGGCCACTACCCTACCACCAGGACACATACAAAATGTGTACAAATCATAACCAGATGGCAAGTGTACCGCTAATTTATAATCTGCTGACCCAATCTGATCTGCAAATTTACCATACATACTACGATTGATATCACTTTGTAAATGTTCAATTCGAACGCCCATTGCAAAATTCTTTTGTTGCAAAGCAACACCCTTGTCATAAAAAAGCTGAAATACATCCCTCGCACTATGACCAACAGCCATAATACACTGATTCGTTGGTTGTTGATATATTTTCCCATCCTTCTCATATGAAATCGATACCAAATTATTGTTTTTATCTGTTTCATATGTTGTAAATCGAGCGGAAAACAACACTTCCCCATCAGCTTCTTGAATCATGTGACGAATATTTTTTACAACACATTCTAAATAATCTGTACCAATATGTGGTTTTGCAAGATATAAAATTTCAGATGGTGCACCGCATTCCACAAATGTTTCTAATACAAAACGGATTCGATTGTCCTTAATGCCAGTGGTCAGTTTTCCATCTGAAAAAGTACCTGCCCCACCTTCTCCAAATTGAATATTGGAATCCGTGTGCAAGTTTCGATTTTCCCAGAAATCCGCTACATCTTTTTTTCGTTCTTCAATACATTTCCCACGTTCCAATACAAGCGGCTGTAATCCTGCTTTTGCAAGCAATAATGCTGCAAACATACCAGCTGGTCCAAATCCAACAACAACCGGACGATATGTGGGTTGTTTGGAAATTGTCGGAATATGATAGACATAAGGCGAATAGGCAAAAATACCATCTTTTGCATGAAATCGTTGTAAAATGCTCTTTTCTTTCGGATGAGAAACCAATACAGAAAGATTATATTGAATATGCTCTTTTTTTCTGGCATCAATTGATTTTCGATAGTAACGCCATGTGATTCCGTCTATGCTTTTAAGGTGCAGCTTTTTTGCAATGGCTTCTGTTACCATTTCTTCTTTGTAGCCCACGGGCAGTTTTATATCATTTATTTTTATCATTGTTTTGATTCCATTCTTTTGCCGCATGGGTTCCTGCCCACCAGCCAGATGCCCATGCCCAATTTAAATTATAGCCACCACAGTCACCATGCAAGTCTAAGGTCTCTCCTGTGAAATAAAGCCCTTTATATTTTACAGATTCTAATGTAGAGTGCACTTCTTCTGCTGCAATTCCACCACATGTGACTTGTGCTGTTTTCCAATCCCCTTTTCCAATAATCGGGAATCTCCATTCTTTTAAACAAGAAGCGATTCTTGTTAATTCTGATGCACTCAAAGAAGAAATCCGTCGTTGTTTTTTTGAAAGAATACCACATTGTTTTAAAATCTGCAAACAAACCCTTTTTTGCAGAATTCCTGTTAAAATTTCTTCTATTGGAAATTCACAACGAAGTGCATACAATTCCCACAAAAGCGACTGCACACGTTCTAGACCCCAATCTGGCAACAAGTCAAGTGATACTTCGTAAGCATCATGATTATCTTCAGGATTACAATTAGCAGAAAGATTAAAAATACAGATACCAGATAACGCTTGTTCTGTAAACTGTACCTCTCCCCTTTCTGTTTTCAGTCGCTTTCCATTGCGGTAAAGTGTTACTTGTGAAAGAAGCCGAATTCCCTTCAATGCACGTACCCGTTCTGAATAGGTTTTTAAGAAACAAAGTGCTGGTGTACATGTATTGCATTGAATATGAAGTGCTTTTAGCATAGAGAATGCTGTCCCATCCGTTCCAAGAACGGGAGCAGCATATCCGCCACAAGAAAAAATCACCTTTTCTGCAATATAAGAATCAACATTCGATTTCAGATAAAACATATTCTCGATAGGTGTAATAGATGTAACTTGACAATTGCAAATAACATCTATCTGCAATGTCTCTAATTGTAATCGCAAAACATCCAGAACTGCACTGGCATGATTGCTATAGGGATATAAACGATGTTCTTCCTGTCGACAAATTAAACCCATCTGCCGAAAATATACTTCTGTTTTGGGTGCCTGCTCAAAAATGGAGAACGCCTTTTCCAGCATGGATCCACCATAGTTTTCTTTTTGAATTACGGTGTTGCCAAGATTGCATCTTCCATTTCCAGTAGAGAGAATTTTTCTTCCCACACGTTCATTTCGTTCTAAAACCACAACATGACAATGAGAACCGCCCTCTATTTTTGCAGCAATGGCGGCAAGTAACCCCGATGCACCGCCGCCAACTACTGCAATATGATAACAATGCTCCTCTTTCATCAATTCTTCACACTATGCATTGGAGCCGGCATTCTACCGCCACGATTGATAAACCGTGCAGCAGACTTTCTGCTTACTGGCATTACTGGTGCACTGCCGAACAAGCCGCCAAATTCCAGCATGTCGCCTTCTTTCATACCGATTGCTGGAATTACACGAACAGCAGTTGTTTTATTATTTACCATGCCAATTGCCATTTCATCTGCAATCATTGCAGAAATCGTTGTGGGATCAATATCTCCTGGAATTGCGATCATATCCAGACCAACAGAGCAAACAGCAGTCATAGCTTCCAATTTGCTTAATGTCAATGTACCGTCTACCGCCGCATCAATCATACCAGCATCTTCTGAAACTGGGATAAATGCACCAGATAAACCACCAACATTAGAAGATGCCATAACGCCGCCTTTTTTAACAGCATCATTTAACATTGCCAATGCAGCTGTTGTTCCATGGGTACCGCAGATTTCTAATCCCATTGCCTCCAGGATATGTGCCACACTATCGCCAACTGCTGGCGTCGGAGCAAGTGACAGGTCTACAATACCAAACTCAACTCCCAGCATTTGAGAGGCACGTTTTCCAACCAACTGTCCCATTCTGGTAATTTTAAATGCAGTTTTCTTAATAATATCCGCTAGTTCATTGATAGAAGCATCCGGATATTTGGAAATTGTGGAACGAACCACACCCGGACCAGAAACACCGACATTGATTACGCAATCCGGTTCTCCAACCCCATGAAATGCACCAGCCATAAACGGATTATCCTCCGGTGCATTGCAAAATACAACCAATTTAGATGGCCCCACGCACTGCCGGTCAGCGGTCAATTTTGCAGACTCTAAAATGATTTCCCCCATCATTTTAATGGCATCCATATTGATACCACTCTTAGTAGAGCCGACATTTACAGAAGAACAAAGACGAGTTGTGACATCCAATGCCTCTGGAATAGAACGAATCAATGCAATATCACCAGCACTAAATCCCTTATGGACGAGTGCGGAGTAACCGCCAATAAAGTTAACCCCGCAAGTTTCTGCTGCACGTTGTAGTGCCTTTGCAAATAAGACAGGATTACCATTTGGGCAAGCTGCTGCCAACATTGCAATTGGCGTAACAGCAATCCGTTTATTGATAATTGGTATGCCATATTCCTTTTCAATCGTTTCTCCGGTGGAAACCAATTTTTCTGCTTTTCTGGTGATTTTATCATAGACTTTATCGCATGCCTTGTGAATATCAGGGTCAATACAGTCTAAAAGAGAGATCCCCATTGTGGTGGTACGAATATCAAGACACTCATCCTGAATCATACGGATAGTTTCCAGAATATCACCAGCATTAAACATTGTATTGTTCATGATTTTCCTTGATTCCTTTCCTTAAATTCGGTGCATAGCGTTGAAAATATCTTCATGCATGCAATGAACAGAAAGTCCAAGTTCTACGCCCAATGCAGACAGTTGATCACTCAATTTTGCAAAATCAGCTGTCATTTTAGAAATATCTACCATCATAATCATGGCAAACATGTCTTGCAACACACTCTGTGTCACTTCCAATACATTTGCCTGATATTCAGCACAAACACCACTCACCTTATGCAGAATGCCAACGTTATCTTTTCCAATTACTGTAATTACCGCTCTCATGATTCACAAGTCCTCCAAATTACTTTTTCAACATGTTCTTAAAACGTTCCATTGCCTCAATAGTAAGATCACGATCTCCAAAAGCGGTCAAACGGAACCAACCGTCACCATTTTTACCGAATCCCTCTCCCGGTGTACCAACAACAGCAATTTTATGCAGCATTTCATCAAAGAATTCCCAACTGGACATTTGATTCGGGCATTGGAACCAGATATAAGGAGAGTTGATTCCGCCAGTATATTTAATTCCTAACTCATCCATTGTACGGCTGATGATAGCAGCATTTTCCTGATAATAAGCGATGTTTTTTTGAATTTGCTTTCTGCCTTCTTTTGTGAAAACCGCAGCAGCTGCACACTGTACTGGATAGGAAACACCATTGAACTTGCTGCCCTGCCGTCTGCCCCAAAGCTGAGAGATGCTGACAGTTGTACCATCTGAAGCAGTTACAGTCAGTTCATTCGGAATCACGGTATAGCCGCAACGCATACCAGTAAAGCCAGCTGTTTTAGAAAGTGAACACATTTCAATTGCACAGGTTCTTGCACCTTCTATTTCAAAAATGCTGTGCGGAATATCAGACTGTGTGATGAATGCTTCGTATGCAGCATCATAAATAATAATTGCTTTATTTTGCTTTGCATAGTCTACCCAAACTTTCAGTTGTTCTTTTGTATAAACAGAACCAGTTGGATTATTCGGAGAGCAAAGATAAATCAAGTCTGCATGAACAGAAAAATCTGGCATTGCTGCAAAACCATTTTCTTCATTAGAATTTGCATAGGTAATAGTTCTGCCATTCATTTTATTGGAATCCACATAAACCGGATAAGCCGGATCTGTAACCATAACGATATTGTCATCACCAAAAATATCTACAATGTTACCACAGTCAGATTTTGCACCGTCATTGACACGGATTTCATCCAGAGAAAGCGTTACGCCGTACTGCTGATAATAGTCAGCAATCGCCTGTTTGAGGAAGTCATAGCCTGTACCGCTGTCCTCATAGCCTTTAAAGGTTTCTTTTACGCCCATTTCTTCTGCACCTTTTTTCATGGCTTCCACGCAAACAGGTGCAATCGGCAATGTAACATCTCCAATTCCCATCCGAATCAGCTTTACATCTGGATTTTCCTTCAGAAATGCGTTCACTTTTTTTGCAATGTTAATGAAAAGATAATTCTTTTCCAGCTTCAAAAAATTCTCATTGATGGTAGGCATATTGATAATCTCCTTTATAAAATAAATTCATTTTGATTCCTGTTGATTACAGAATTGGATACTCCATTTTTCCTTCAAAAACAAAAGTGGCTGGGCCAATCATCGTAACGGATTCGTCTTCATGATAGATAATCCGCAAGTCACCACCACGCAGATGAATCAAAATCTCCTGCTCTCGTTTGCAATAACCATTCAAAACGGATGCAACAGCAGCAGCACACGCACCCGTACCGCAAGCGAATGTTTCGCCGCTTCCCCGTTCCCAAACACGCATTTGCAGGGTGTGATCGTCAATTACATGAATAAATTCTGTATTGACACGATTTGGGAACAATGCATGATGTTCAAAGGAAGGGCCGATTTTCTCTAAGTCCAAAGAATCAATCTCTGGTAGAAAGACAACGGCATGTGGATTTCCCATAGAAACACAGGTCATTTCATAGGTAACATCGTTTACTGTTACTAGCTTTGCAATAAAACGTTCCCCTTCCGCTGCCACTGGAATTTCAGAAGGCTTCAAGATGGCTTTTCCCATATCCACCTTAACCGCATCTACCTGATTACTTTCAGCATTGACATAAAGTGTTAGGTATTTTACTCCAGAATTGGTTTCCAAAGATACCTCTGTTTTGCTTGTCATGCCATGTTCGTAGACATATTTCCCAACACAACGTGTTGCATTGCCACACATCATTGCTTCAGAACCATCTGCATTGAAGATCCTCATTTTAAAATCTGCAACTTCTGATGGCATGATTAAAACCAAACCATCCGATCCGATGCCAAAGCGTACATTGCTCATAAAAATGGAGAGCTTTTCCGGATCGGTTACTGTTTCTTTGAAACAGTTGATATAGATGTAATCATTTCCAATCCCATGCATTTTTGAAAACGTCAGCATAGTATAATCCTCCTTTTCACTGCTTTTTTTATTATACAAAAAAATACGTCATAAATCAAGTTATAATGCAAATTTTTTTCTGCCAGACAGAAAATTTGGATTCTGTTCAAGAAAAAACTTGCAAAATGCTTGTATATGTGTTATAATTTATCAGAATACAGAAAGCGGATTTTGATTGTCGTTTCGGCTTTTTGCCATAGACGCAAAAAATCCGTTAAGAAATGAGGTTATAGAATTGGATTTAAACATGATTTCATATCTGGCAGAATTGGGCAAACTGCATTTTTCGCCAGAAAAGATGGAACAAATGGCAAAAGACATGACCAGTATCATCGCCATTATGGACACTGTTAAGGAAATTGACATCACATACAATGCAGAGGCAGATAATAAGAATGTATATCTAAACGATTTACGAGAAGATATCAGTGTATCGAGTTTTCCGACAGAAAAAATTCTGCAAAATGCTGTCAATGATGAAAACTGCTTCGTTGTACCGAAGGTAGTAGAATAACAACAGGAAAGGAGAATCACTTTTTATTCTTTACAAAAAGTGAAAAAACCATTTATGGATATTACAACAATGGGCATTCGTGAACAGCGTTCTATGCTGGATCGTCACGAAATTTCTGCAAAAGAACTGACAGAATGCTATCTGGAGCGAATTGCAAAATTCGACCCAAAAATGCAAAGCTATATTACCATCACAAAAGAAAAAGCACTACAGGATGCAGAAAAAGCACAGGAAAAAATTGATGCCGGTACTGCTGCACCACTTTGTGGAATTCCGCTTGCTATTAAGGATAATATTTGTACAGATGGAATACGAACAACTTGTGCTTCTAAAATGTTGGAAAATTTTATACCGCCTTATAATGCGACTGTAATGGAAAAGCTGGAAACACAGGATGCCGTGATACTCGGAAAAACTAGCATGGATGAGTTTGCAATGGGTGGCTCCACCCAGACTTCCGCATTTGCAAAGACAAAAAATCCATTTGACATAGACTGTGTGCCGGGTGGTTCTTCAGGTGGTTCTGCTGCCTGCGTATCTGCTTCTCTTGCGACTGCCGCACTTGGTTCTGATACTGGTGGTTCGATTCGGCAGCCAGCTGCCTTCTGCGGTGTCACTGGATTAAAACCAACATATGGACGGGTTTCTCGTTATGGTTTGGTCGCATTTGCCTCTTCTTTGGATCAAATCGGACCAATTGCAAAAAATCCATATGACTGTGCATTGATTTTGAATGCTATCGCTGGATATGATCCACATGACGGAACAGTTTCTAAAAAGCCAGTGGAAGATTATACAGCTAAAATTGGAAAAAATATTAAAGGGTTAAAAATCGCACTGCCAGAAGAATTTTTTGGAGAAGGTATTGATAACAGTATTCGGAATGCTGTCATGGAAGCAGCAAAGACCTATGAAAAAATGGGAGCTACTTTGGTTTCTTGCAATATGCCAAGTCTAAAGTATGCAGTTGCTGCTTATTATTTGATTGCGTCCGCAGAAGCCTCTTCTAATTTGTCACGTTATGATGGTATTAAATATGGACATAGAAGTAAAATTGGTGAAAACTTTAATGAACTGATTTGCAACTCCAGAAGCGAAGGCTTTGGGTCTGAAGTGAAAAGAAGAATTTTACTTGGCAACTATGCATTATCCAGTGGTTATTATGATGCTTACTACGGAAAAGCACTTGCATTGAGACAGAAAATTTCAGCAGAATATGCATCTATTTTTGCAAATTGTGATGTGATGCTGACTCCAACCACACCAACAGTCGCTTATCATATTCATGAAAATATTTCTGATCCAGTAAAAATGTATCAGGCAGATATCTGCACAGTAACAGCAAACATTGCTGCCCTGCCGTCAATCTCTACACCTTGCGGTTATGATGAAAACGGCATGCCAATTGGAATGTCTTTGACGGGAAGACAATTTGATGAGGCTACAATTTTACAGGTTGCAGATGCGTTCTCCCAGCAGTTTACGCTGAGAAATCCGTCCCTTTCACTTTAATTTTCAGGAGGTCATATCATTATGTCATCATATATTCCTGTCATTGGTCTGGAGATTCATGCGGAGCTGCTGACAAAGTCCAAGGTGTTTTGCACTTGTAATGCAGAATTCGGTGGCAGTCCGAACTCTCGTTGCTGTCCAGTCTGTACTGGAATGCCGGGTACTCTTCCAGTTATCAATCAAACCGCTGTACAGTATGCTGTGAAAGCCGGTTTTGCACTTGGCTGTAATATCAATAAGTTTTCTGTTTTTGATCGAAAGAATTACTTCTATCCGGATCTTCCCAAAGCATATCAGATTTCACAATTGCAGCGTCCGCTCTGCATTGATGGTTTGGTAGAAATCGAAACAGAAAAGGGAAAGAAAAACATTCGTATTAATCGAATCCATTTGGAAGAAGATGCTGGTAAGCTGATTCACGATGATTTCAATGCAGTTTCTTTAGCTGACTACAACCGTTGCGGTATCCCACTGATTGAAATTGTAACAGAACCCGATATCTCTTCAGCAGAAGAAGCAAAAGCATTTGTGGAAAAAATCAGTCTCCTGTTGCAGTATGCTGGTGTGTGTGATTGTAAAATGGAGCAGGGTTCGCTTCGTTGTGATGTTAACATCTCCATTATGAAGCCAGAGGATACTCAGTTTGGTACTCGTGCTGAAATTAAAAACTTGAACTCGTTGAAGGCCATCACTCGTGCAATTAATTACGAAATCAAGCGGCAATCTCGTCTGCTGGATGCCGGAAAACGTGTCATTCAAGAAACCCGTCGTTTCAATGACAATAAGGGTGAAACTACTTCCATGAGAAGTAAGGAAAACGCCCACGATTACCGTTATTTTCCAGAACCGGATATTTTACAGGTAAACTTTACAGATGAAATGCTGGACAACATTAAAGGCATGCTGCCAGAACTGCCACATAAGAGATTGCAGCGATATATCAAGGACTATGGACTTTCGGAAACGGATGCAAAAATCATTGTCAACCAGAAACGGATTTCTGACTTCTTTGAAGAGGCACTGCAAACCTATGCAGCACCAAAGAATCTTGCAAACTTTATTATCGGTGAACTGATGCGACGGATTAACCTCGGCGAAGTAACTATGGAAACATTGCCTTTCTCTGCTGCAAAATTTGCAAAACTGGTGGAAATGGCAGATACAGAAAAAGTTTCTAAAAACGACGCAAAGAAAATTTTACGTGCAATGGTGGAAACTGGTGAAGATGCGGAAAGCATTGCTAAAAAGCAGGGAATGCTAATTGTAAACGATACCAGTAAAGCACAGGAACTGATTGCAAAAATTCTATCTGAAAATGAAACCGCTGTTATACAGTATCAGAATGGTGAACAGAAGGTGTTTGGTTTCTTAATGGGACAATGTACCAAGGCACTGCGTGGTATTTGTACACCAAAAACCATTAAAGAAACGCTGGAAGCTGCTTTGAAAAATCCAGTAGCCACTTCGGAAAAAACGACAGATGCAGAACAAGCTACTGCTGTTGAAGAAGAAAAAGAAAAACTTGCATATACAATCTACCACAATCATAATGCTTACCAACCATCTGTTAAGGAAAGCGTAATGCAGATAGATGGTACAGATCTGATTTCAGAATTCGATTATGTAGAAGCAAAAACACAGATCGGCAAGGAAATTTCTCTGCACGCTTGTGTGCACAAGGTACGACAGATGAGTAACTTTGCATTTGTGATTTTGAGAACGGGTCGTTACCTCCTGCAAACTATTTATGATTCCTCTATTTGTGCAGAAAAAATGGATGGTATTCGTGAAGGAAATTTTGTATTTGCTTCCGGTGTTGTAAATGAAAATGCAAAAGCTGTCGGTGGTCTGGAATTACAGTTGAAGCACTTAACAGTGATTTCTGCTTCCAATGAAGAATATCCGCTGAAGGTTTCTAATCCAAAACTGGGATGCTCCTTAGATATCAATCTGGATAATCGTTCTGTTGCCTTGAGAAATGTCAATGAACGTGCTATCTTTAAGATTCAAGAAGGTGTTGCAAATGGTTTCCGTCAGTTCATGTTAATGCAGGGCTTTACAGAAATTCATACACCGAAAATCGTTGCACAAGGTGCCGAGGGTGGTGCAAATATCTTCCATCTGGAGTACTTTGACAAGCCAGCATTCCTGAATCAGTCACCACAATTCTATAAGCAAACAGCTGTTGCATTTTTTGATCGCGTTTTTGAAATTGCACCCGTTTATCGTGCTGAAAAGCATGCTACTTCCAGACATATCAATGAATATATTGGTTTGGACTTTGAAATGGGTTATATTGATAGCATGTATGATGTTATGGCAATGGAAACTGCAACCATTCGTTATATTTTCACCTATTTGCAGGAATATTATGCCCACGAACTAGAAATGCTGCACGTGGATGTTCCGATTGTCAAGGAAATTCCGTGTGTAACCCTTCTGGAAGCAAAGGAAATTCTGGGCAATAAAGGCTCTAAAAACAAGCTGGATTTGGAGCCGGAAGATGAAGTGGCACTTTGCGAATATGCAAAGAAAACATTTGATAGCGATTTCATTTTTGTTACGCACTTCCCGTCCTCTAAGCCGCCGTTCTATGCGATGAACTCTAAGGAAGATCCAAGACTGGCCTATAAGTTTGACCTGTTGTTCCGTGGCTTGGAAATCACAAGCGGTGGACAGAGAATCCATGACTATCAGGAGCAGGTAGATAAGATGATTGCACAAGGGCTGAACCCAGATGATTTCCATAATTATCTGGAAGCTCACAAGTATGGTCTGCCGCCTCATGGAGGCTTGGGTATTGGCTTGGAGCGATTTGTCATGAAGCTGCTTGGCTTATCCAATGTGCGTCAGGCAAGCATGTTCCCAAGAGACATCAACCGTCTGCTCCCATAATCATTTACACGAACCGACTGTTTCCTTTTTTCACTTGCGAGGTATCACATTATGGATGACAAAGAATTTTATTTAGATGCAATTAAAGGCATTGTACCAGAGCAAAAAGAAGTACAGTTACAAAATGTATTCTATTCCTTCTTGGAAATTGAACACTTGTATGATTCTGCAATCAATGTGGTGAAAACGCAGCTCAATATTTTAAATAATGAGTTTAATATGCGGTTTCAAAGAAATCCTATTCATAGTATTGAAAGCCGCATCAAAACGCCACAAAGTATTATTGGAAAATTACAGCGAAAAGGTTTTGCAGTGTCCCCAGAATCTGCAAGAAAACATTTGCAGGATATTGCGGGCGTACGGGTCATTTGTTGTTACATTGATGATATTTATGCTTTGGCAGATCTGCTGACAGTACACAACGATTTCCACCTTGTAAAAACAAAGGATTACATAAAAAATCCAAAACCCAATGGTTACCGTAGTTTTCATATGATTATAGAAGTTCCGATTTACACTTCTACTGGGAAACAGATGGCACCAGTAGAAATTCAAATTCGTACCATTGCAATGGATTTCTGGGCTAGCCTGGAACATCAACTGCACTATAAATCTATTGGAAATACGAGTATCTCCAGTTCTTTGACGGGTGAATTAAAACGCTGTGCAGAGACCATTGCAGAGACAGATTTAAAAATGCAGGAGATGTTCAATCAGATTAATGATCTTTGATTTATCAAGAAGCATAGTAAAACTTCACAAGATAGAAGTCGCTCTTTTCTGACAAACCTTACAAAAATAAGCTGTACAACTTGACAACTCATGAATAATGTGTTATAATTATATCATATCAGGTATGTCGTGTTGCGAAAAGCGTAAATCCGGACAAAACGGATTTACGCTTTTTTGCATTTCCAACAGGAGGTATTTTATGTATCATGTCGAATCCGTTGTTATGCATATTACAAATGGTGTTTGTAGAATAAAGGACATTCAAGAAAAAAGCTTTACGGGAAATATCAGTCAAAAGTATTACGTTTTACAGCCAATTTTTGAAACAGGTATAACTTTATTTGTGCCAATTGAAAATAATCCCGCTCGCATTCGTTCTCTTTTAACAAAAGAAGAAATCGATTCAATGATGCAGACATTAGCCGAACAAAAAGATAAGCCTTGGATCAATGATGACAATCAGCGTTTATCTCATTTTAAAACAATTCTTAAAAATGGAAATCAGCAAGAAATTCTTTCCATGCTGCATACTATTTATCTAAAACAATTGCAAAAAAAGCAGTCTGGAAAAAAACTGCGTTCCACAGATGAACGAATAAAAAATTCTGCTGAAAAATTGGTACAACAGGAATTTTCTTATGTATTGCAAATTCCACAAGAGCAGGTTTCCGATTGGATTTGTACCCACATATTACAAAAAACAATTGTGATTTTAGCTAGATTTTTCATTCATATTTTGGAAGAATTCACAAAGTTAAAAAGAAGGATTGACATACATCTTTTTTTATGATAAAATTGATAATAGAAACTGTAGAAGACGTGTAAGTACTGTTTTTTAATTTGTCTCAGAGAGCTGCTGTTGGTGGAAGTGCAGTACAAATGGAAAGCAGGAATGGGCGTCGGAGGGCAATCTGAATTATTTTAGTTTCATAAAATATAGTAGGTGCGACGGAGTGGCTTTCGTAATTAAGCTGGAGTGGATGGCAATTGTCATCAAGCAGGGTGGTACCGCAGAAGCGTGTTTTATCGTCTTTTGTCCCGGCAACTTTTTTATTTTTGAAAAAGCGGCTGGAACAAAGGACGATTTTTTGTTTGCCGCTTTGTGAAAGGAGAATTTTCATCATGTCTACTGAAATTCCTTACAAAATTTATTTGGAAGAATCTGAAATGCCGAAACAGTGGTACAATGTGCGTGCCGATATGAAAAAGAAACCAGCTCCCCTTTTAAATCCTGCCACCAAACAACCTGTTACTGCAGCAGAGTTAGAAGCTGTTTTTTGCAAGGAACTGGTAAAACAAGAACTGGATGATACCACAGCGTACATTGATATTCCACAGGAAATTTTGAACTTCTATCGGATGTATCGTCCGTCTCCATTGGTGCGTGCATATTGTCTGGAAAAGAAATTGGACACACCGGCAAAAATTTATTATAAGTTCGAAGGAAACAATACAAGTGGAAGTCACAAGCTGAATTCTGCCATTGCACAAGCTTATTATGCAAAGCAACAGGGATTGAAGGGCGTTACAACGGAAACCGGTGCTGGACAATGGGGTACTGCTCTTTCTATGGCATGTGCTTATTTAGGTTTAGATTGTCAGGTTTATATGGTAAAAGTATCCTATGAACAAAAACCATTTCGGCGTGAGGTCATGCGAACATATGGCGGAAATGTAACACCATCTCCTTCTGCCAAAACTGCGGTTGGCAGAAAAATCCTGGAGGAATTCCCTGGTACTAACGGCAGCCTTGGCTGTGCTATTTCTGAAGCAGTAGAAGCAGCAACCACACAAGAAGGTTATCGATATGTACTTGGTTCTGTTTTGTCTCAAGTATTGTTGCATCAATCTGTTATTGGCCTGGAAACAAAGACAGCTATGGATAAATATGATATTCATCCGGATATTATTATTGGTTGTGCTGGAGGCGGTTCCAATCTTGGTGGCCTGATTTCTCCATTTATGGGAGAAAAGTTACGTGGTGAAGCAGATTATCGTTTTATCGCAGTGGAACCAGCATCCTGTCCGAGCTTTACCAGAGGTGTCTACGCTTATGATTTTTGCGATACTGGTAAGGTTTGCCCATTACAAAAAATGTATACCCTTGGTAGTGGTTTTATGCCTGCCCCGAATCACGCAGGCGGTTTGCGGTATCATGGCATGAGTGCTACCCTTTCAGAACTATATGATCAAGGCTTGATGGAAGCTGTTTCGGTAGAACAGACTGCAGTATTTGCTGCTGCTGAACAATTTGCAAGAGTAGAAGGTATTTTACCTGCACCAGAGAGCAGCCATGCAATTAAGGTTGCTATTGATGAAGCACTTCGCTGCAAGGAAACCGGAGAAGAAAAAACTATTTTGTTCGGTTTGACCGGAACAGGTTATTTTGACATGTATGCATATGAAAAATTCAATGACGGCAAAATGTCAGATTATATTCCGACAGATGAGGAGATAAAAAAATCTCTTCAGAATTTACCACAAGTTTAATGTGGTTTCCCCTATTGTATGATATAGTTTTTATAATAATTTCAGCGCGTCTTTTGAAATCTCATAAGACACGCTGATTTTTTTTTCTATCATCAATAAGTCATAGCTGATTATGCATTATCTGATTCTGCCACAATCACTTCTGTTACCAAATTAGAAGGCAATGGTTCATAACGAAGCGGTTTAAAAGTAAACCAACCACTTCCCTGCGTCATCTGCCGCAAAAACAATGCGAAATCATTCATTTCCCGCATTGGCACTTCAGCCATAACATCTGTCATACCATCTTTTTTGGATGGCTGCATACCCAACACACGACCACGACGTTTGTTCAACTCACCCATCATATCACCGGTATTTTCATCTGGCACAGTAACTTTTAGTGTACCGATTGGCTCTAGCAGAATTGGTTCTGCCTGCCGCATTCCCTCCTTATAAGCAAGGGAGGCTGCCGTTTTAAAAGACATTTCTGAAGAATCCACTGGATGATAAGAACCATCTACTAAAATTGCCTTTAAGCCAACCACAGGAAAGCCTGCCAGAATGCCTTTTTTCACAGAATCCTGTAATCCCTTTTCCACTGCTGGAAAGAAGTTCTTCGGAACTGCTCCGCCAAATACTCGTTCTTCAAAAATCAAATCATCTGATACACATGGTTCAAATTCAATCCAAACATCACCATACTGACCATGACCACCCGACTGTTTCTTATAACGTCCCTGTACTTTTACCTTCTTGCGAATGGTCTCTCGATATGCAATCTTCGGCACTTTTAATGTAACAGATACACCAAAATCAGCCTGTAACCGTGATACCACAGCGGTAAGATGCTGTTCCCCTAATCCACTTAAAATGGCTTCCTTTGTAGTCGGATCTTGTTCATAGGAAAGTGTCATGTCTTCTTCCAGAATCTTTTGCATTGCATTCGCAACCTTCGCCTCATCACCCCTTGCAGCTGGCTGAACTGCCATTCGATAGCAGGGCAGCGAATAATCTGGTGCTTCCATTTTTACTAACTGTGCAGCAGAACAAAGCGTATCATTGGTATGTGCACGTAGCTTTGCAACAGCAACAATATCACCACAAACTGCCTCCGCTCTTTCTTGCTGCTTTTTGCCGCAAAGTTCTATCAGTTTTCCAATCTTTTCTGTTGTACCATCTGTTGTATTGACCAGTTCCATTCCACTCTTCAAGGTACCAGCAAGTACTTTCAAAAAAGAAAGCTTACCGATAAATGGATCAACTGCGGTTTTGAAGATAACAGCAGACAATGGAGCATCTGGCTTGCAATTAATTTCTGTTGGTTCACCGCTTGCATCCATTGCCAATTGCTTTTCTGGAGCAACCGGAATCAACAGTTCCAGTTCTTTCAACAGCATATCAATACCAGCCATCATAGTGGAAGATACGCACGTCACTGGTGTAATAATCCCCTTCTGAATACCCATATGAATTCCATCAATTCGCTCTTTCTGTGTAAACGGTTCACCAGAAAAGAATTTTTCAAACAACTCTTCGTCGGTTTCTGCAACAGCTTCTGAAAATGCTTCAATTAAGCCATCAATTCGATATCCCATCTTCTCGGAAACCGCAGCTGTTGGCATTTCTGTTTCAACGGCTTTTCCGTTTTCATCATACCGATATGCCTTCATTTCGATCAGATTGACATAAGATATGATTTTACGATCTGCAATCACAGGCACTACAACCGGACAAACGGTTGGTCCAAATTCCGATTTCAAGTTGGTCAGGACATTATAAAAATTGGCATTTTCATCATCTAATTTCGTTACAACGAACATCCGTGGTTTCCCCAATGCAACCGCACAATCAAATGCTTTATGTGTTCCAACTCGTACCCCTGATTTACCAGAAACAGTAATCAATGTGCAATCACTGCCGTAAATGCCTTCTGTCATCTCACCAGCAAAATCAAACATGCCGGGCGTATCCAGTATGTTGACTTTCAATGCATCTTTCTGTATGGCTGCAACCGTTGTATATACGGAAGATTTCCGCTTAATTTCTTCTGTGGTATAGTCAGAAACAGTATTGCCTTCTGCAATTTTTCCGACTCTGTCTATTGCACCGCTTTGATAGAGCAATGCTTCAAATAAGGTGGTCTTTCCGGAACCGGCATGACCAGCAAGTGCTATGTTCTTTATTGTTTGTGTTTGCATTTTTCTTCGCTCCAGTCTTATAAAAATGAGATAGTAGGCAAGCATTTTACAACTTGCACAATTTATATAAACTACCTGATTTTAATTATATAACATTTCACAAAAAAATGCAACCCTTTTTTGAAAAAAAGAAAGAGAAAAAGAAAAAATGCAGCGGACAATCCATCCGCTGCAAGTATGCATTATTTTAAGAAGCCATAAACACGAAAAATGCACGATAAGTCATATACACATCAATTTTTGAAACCACCTCAAATGGAGCATGCATACACAAAACGGGAACACCCACATCAATTGTATCCACATCCAAATTTGCAATATAAGCTGCGACTGTACCGCCGCCGCCACCATCTACTTTGCCGAGTTCGCCTGTTTGCCATACTACATTTTCAGTATCCAAAAGATGACGAATCGTTCCAACAAACTCCGCAGAGGCATCCGATGTGCCAGACTTTCCCCTTGCACCAGTGAACTTGGTAACACAAACACCATGATTCAGATAAGCACAGTTGTTTCGTTCCATAACATCTGGAAAAGTTGGATCAAATGCAGCATTCACATCAGCAGACAGACACTGAGAAGCATGAAG
Source organism: uncultured Oscillospiraceae bacterium (assembly GCA_958448395.1). Classification (GTDB taxonomy): domain Bacteria; phylum Bacillota; class Clostridia; order Oscillospirales; family Ruminococcaceae; genus Ruminococcus_C. The sequence continues at coordinate 23,494 of CAUDDP010000003.1, forward strand.
TACATGTCTGCCCTTTGCACCAAAGCAGTCAGCTAAATCTTCTATAAAATATTTCAAATAAGAAGAACACAAACCAGTATTGCCATCGCTGCCAGTCTCCTCTTTATCTGTCAGAATAACCACAGCTGTATGTTCTAGTGTATTGGAATCCAACAGGGCACGCAATGCTGGATATGCACAAACACGATCATCATGCCCATAACCACCGATCATGCTGCGATCAAATCCAATTTCCTTGACAGGAAAAGCTGGAACTGCTTCCAATTCTGCTGAAACAAAATCTGATTCTGTAATCCCATACTTTTCATATAATATATGCAGCAAATTCAGCTTGACTGACTCGCTTTCCTCTTCTTTTTTAAATGGCATAGAACCAATTAACAAGTTCAGCTCTTCCCCACGAATAATGCCGCTGGAAGGTCGTTTCATTTGCTCCTGTGCAAGATGCGGAAGCAGATCAGTGACACAGAAAACAGGATCCCCTTCTGCTTCACCAATATTTACAGTTACTTTTGAACCATCTGCTTTCACAATGATACCATGCAAAGAGAGTGGAATTGCCGCCCACTGATATTTTTTAATACCGCCATAGTAATGTGTTTTAAACAATGCCAGTTCACTATCTTCATACAACGGATTTTGCTTCAGATCCAATCTTGGAGAGTCAATATGTGCTGCACAGAGACGAATGCCCTCTGTGATTGGTGCAGTACCAATCATAGCAGCAATCATCGCTTTCCCACGGTTGTTCTGATAAATTTTATCACCAGCTTTTAGAGACATGCCAGGGACAAACGGTACAAAACCATGTTCCTGTAAAAGAAATTCTATTTTTGTGCAAGCTTCCCGTTCTGTTTTGGCATGATTTAAAAACAACATATAATCTTTACAAAATTTCTCACAGGCAAGCATTTCCTCCTCTGTCATGCGAAATGCACCATGTTTTTTCTTTGCAAATAGGGTTTCCTTCCACTGTTTACACTCTGTTTTTTTCTCTTCTTCCATTTCAAATACCTCCTATAAAAATGATGTGCAATCAAAAAACAATTTGTCGAAGCATAGTACTCTATTTTCTTAACGCTATGTTGCTTTCTATTATATCACACTTTCTGAAAAAAAGCAATGCCAAAATGAAAATGAAATTGCTTTAAGATAGCATAATGGTCATAACATGATACTTGTTATTTCCATTATGTATAAAATTAACTCATACGATTTTTGTTTCATATTGATCTTCATAATACTTTTTCACTTTTTCAATCACTTCTTTAGACACGGACTCTAAGTTTATAAAATCTTTGTTATTTTTAATAATAAAATCAGAATGCTCTAGAAAAAAATGATCTGGCATTTGTACATGCATTCTTGCAAGTGCAGCAGATTCTGTCATATGATCTCTCTGCATAATGCGTTTTTTTCGGATTTCTTCCCTTGCCATCACAGAAATAATCAGTTCACAAAAATCATCTGCTCTACTTTCAAATAATGTAGGAGCATCTAATAAAATCAATTTATGTCCCATACGAGAACTGTAATGAATCTGACGCAAAATTTCTCCCATAATATATGGGTACATAATAGAGTTCATCAATTCTAAACTTTTTTTATTGCAAAATGCCTGCCTTGCTAATGCGGACCGATTCAATTCACCATTTGGAAGCAAAATATCATGAAAACATTCCGTTAATTCTATCAGACAACGACTTCCTTTGTGTACAACAGAACGTGCAATTCCATCTGCATCAATAATGCAAAATCCATTGGCTGCAAAAATTTTGGAAACGGTACTTTTCCCTGCACCGGTTTGTCCAGTGAGTCCAATCACCATTACACCATTCAGACTGTTCATAGTTGTATCACCTCAAATCCTGCTGCTCTGATAAGACGATTATAAACTGCAAGCCCAATACCATATCGCTCTGGTGCACGTACATAAACTGTTTCTGCACCTTTTTCATCACAGCGGCGTAAGCAATCAAACAATTGTTTTGCCTGTTCTGCACTATTTTTACCGTATGTCAAATACGGTATGGGCAGTCCACTTTCTTCTCCATCAAACACCAACGCATAGCAATTTGGTGTTTGATGCTGGGAAATATAATTACAATATGCATCATAATCGCTTTCTATTAAAATAACATTTGCCTGCGGAGAATAGTGCTGATATTTCATTCCAGGCGAACGAACCGCCTGACCCGCTTGCACCTCATGCAAAATTGTATTGTCTAAAATAACGGTTTCTGCTACTTGTTCTAAGTCTTCTTTTGTAATATAACCCGGTCGTAAAATCCGAACAGCCTGCTCTGATTCGAAGCAAATCACTGTCGATTCTACCCCTACCTCACAAGCACCGCCGTCAATAACCGCTGCAATCCGTCCGCCTAAATCATGCATCATATGCATTGCTGTTGTTGGACTTGGATAACCAGAACGATTCCCGGAAGGAGCAGCAATTGCCGTTCCTGAAAGTGTAATTAACCGCCTTGCAATAGGATGTGACGGCATCCGAATGCCAACAGTATCCAGTCCACCAGACGTGATAGTTGGAATGCAAGGATTCTTTGGTAAAATCATGGTCAATGGTCCAGGCCAGAATCGTTCTGCCAGACGATAAGCAAGGTCTGGAATGATTTCTGCCAATAATGGAAGCTGTTCCATTTCAGAAATATGCACAATCAGTGGATTATCAGCCGGTCTTCCTTTTGCAGCAAACACTTTTTTTACCGCTTCTGGATTGCAGGCATCCGCAGCCAAACCATATACTGTTTCTGTCGGCATACCAACTACCTCGCCTTTTTGGATCCATGCAGCTGCCTGCTCCAAATCTGTTTCCGTATCCGATAATAGTACTGTTTTCATATTTCCTCACTCCATCTCATTTTGTTGACCAGACAGTTTTGCGAGTTCATCCGATGTTGCAAGAGCATTGAACACTTCGTCTAAATTGCCATTCAATAAATCTTCCAAACGATATAGTGTCAAACCAATACGATGGTCTGTCATACGTCCCTGCGGGAAATTATAGGTTCGGATGCGTTCCGAACGATCCCCTGTACCAACCTGCATTTTTCGTTCTGAGGCAATTTTTTCATTCTGTTCCCGTTGCATTGCCTCATAAAGACGAGAACGCAAAATCTTCATGGCTTTATCCTTATTCTTAAATTGACTGCGTTCATCCTGACACTCCACAACAATGCCAGTTGGAATATGCGTGATTCGTACTGCTGACTCCGTTTTATTGATATGTTGTCCACCAGCACCACTAGCACGAAACACATCAATCCGTAAATCATTTGGATTGATATTAAGTTCCACATCATCTGCTTCTACCAAAACAGCAACAGTTACGGTAGAAGTATGGATTCTCCCTTGTGATTCCGTTTCTGGAACACGTTGTACTCGATGCACACCACTTTCATATTTTAACTTAGAATATGCACCTTCTCCCATAATAGAAAAGCTAATTTCTTTTATGCCGCCCAGCTCTGTTACATTTTGATTTAGTATTTCCTGCTTCCAGCCCTTGGATTCTGCATACATCGTATACATACGATACAGGCTATTTGCAAATAAGGCAGCTTCTTCACCACCTGCACCACCACGAATTTCAATAATCACATTCTTATCGTCATTCGGATCTTTTGGAAGCAACAGCCGCTTCAACTCCTGTTCCAACTTCTCACATGTTTCCTTTGCGGTATTGTACTCTTCTTGTGCCAATTCTTTTAACTCTGCATCAATATCTCCATCCTGTAACAATTCCTTCGCATCGTTGCGCTCCTGTATTCCGTGTAAATACGCATGATAAGTCTCAATAATTGGTGTCATATGTTTGTATTCCCGCATTTTTTCGGCATACATACGATTGTCTGCAATTATTGCTGGATCAGAAAGTGATGCTGCAAGTTCCTGATAATTTTCCTCCATGTAATGCAGTTTTTTTAACATATTGACTGTTCCCTCCTGTATCGTTTGCTTTTTATTTTTCTGTTTTATTGGACACAGATAATTCAGATGATGGTGTTTCTCGAATTATTTGCCGAATAGATCGTTCAATTTTTTTACGTGGTACCATAAATTCTCTTCCACAAGTGGTACAGCGAAGCTTGAAATCCATGCCGGAACGAATGACGTAAAACGTATTTCCGCCACAAGGATGGGATTTTCTCATCAATAAAATATCAGCTGGTCTGACATCCATTTCTCTCGCCTCCATACTTCTTAAATAAGATTCCTCATTACGCTTCCAGTAATCATTTTTTCACCATTTTGTTTTTGATAAGGCTATGCACAAGTATTTTTATTATACCCGATTTTTCCGCATAAGGCAACAATTTCAAAGAATATTTTTTTCTATTTGTAGAAAGATAATAAAAATGAACCGTAAAAACAGGGCATAATTCCGAAAATGTGCACCTAATTTTTACAAAAAAAAGAAAAGGGGCTTACAAATGAATAGAATGATGAAAGCTGTTTTTCCTTCTACTGATCATGCAGAATATGCGGCTTCCTATTTACAGCAGCATATTCCGCATATCGCACAAGTAGAAATTATACCTCGTCATCCGAATAACTTGTGGCCGGATGATCAAACCCCAAAATATTTTTCTATTTATACGACTGCTGCTGTTTCAGCACACAATATTACCGGAAGAATTGAGCGACCTATAACAGCAGAGGAAATTCCAGAACCGGAACGAGATCAAACTGCTGATTTGCATCTCCTATATCGTGCAGAATCGCAGGAAGGTATACAAAATATCATTACAGCACTTGGCGGAGGCCATATTAAAACATGGGATGCATGAGAAAGCAGCGGATTCTTTGTGAAAAGGATCCGCTGCTGAAATTTAGTACTCTTTGTGCATAAACACAAGTCGCTGTTCATAGACTGTAAAAAAACAAATCGTATCTTAGAAAGACGTCGGGAGGTCAAAATGACAGCATACTTACCAGAGGGCATGTTGCTGCACACACCAGAAAATGCAGCTGCCTTACAGAATGTTTATACCCTACAAGATGCTATGCGTACTGGAAAAATTTTAGAGGCAAGAGCAATTGTCTGTGACAGTGCCCATAATCTGATTGTCGAACTTCCCTGTATGCGTGGTATTATTCCCAGAGAAGAGGGAGCAATCGGCATTACAGAAGGAACGACAAGAGATATTGCACTGATCTCAAAGGCAGGAAAACCGGTTTGCTTTCAAGTACAACAAATTGTAACAGATGCAAATGGGGTATCCACTGCCATACTTTCTCGGAAGCAAGCACAACTGCAATGTTGGAAGGAATTTCTCTCGCATCTAAAAGCTGGTGATATTATTCCAGCTCTTGTAACACACATGGAGAAATTCGGATGTTTTGTAGATGTTGGATGTGGTGTTCCCTCTATGATTCCCATTGATTTGATTTCTGTCTCCAGAATCTCACATCCATCTGATCGGTTTACAGTTGGACAGAAAATCAAAGCAGTGGTAACCAATGTAACCAGTAACCGTATTTTTTTATCACATAAAGAATTACTCGGTACATGGCAAGAAAATGCTGCCCGATTTACCGCTGGCGAAACCGTTTCCGGCATTGTTCGATCTGTAGAACCGTATGGTATTTTTGTAGAACTGGCTCCAAATCTGGCTGGATTGGCAGAGCCGAAGGAACATGTTTTTCCAAAGGAACGAGCCAGTGTCTATATCAAAGCATTGATTCCGGAAAAAATGAAAGTTAAGCTGATTTTAGTAGATACTTTCACCAATACCGAACCCATCGAACCTCTTTCCTACTTTATCCACACTTCACACATAGAACGATGGCAGTATGCACCCACCTGTGCAGCAAAACAAATAGAGACACGATTCGATGGGTAAATTTTATAATTGAATACTACCCTGTTCTAAAAATGCACTGGATAAATAAAGTGAACCGCTGACTACCACACATCCATTTGATTCTTTTGCTATTTTCACAGCGTAGGACATTGCTTCATGATACGACATCATGTGAGTTTGCAGCTGTTTTGGGAAACAGGTTACCAATGTTTCAGCAGGAACTGCTTGCGAAGAAAAGTCGTCAACACAGATAACGACATCCAGCACATCTGAGAGCTCTCTTGCTGCTGTCTGATAATCTTTTCCCCTTACCATACCCAGAATGCCAATGATAGGATGTTTTTTATTTTGCTTTAACACGGCAGTCAGTGCAGCAATGCCAGAAGCATTATGTCCACCATCCACCAAAATCAATGGATTTTGCTTTAAAACTTGTACTCTTGCTGGAAGTTGCACGGTAGAAAGTGCTGTTTGAATTGCTGTATCTGAAATGGATGGAAATCTTTTTTCTAAAATATGCAGTGCACAAATAGCAGAAAGTGCATTATAAATTTGATGTCGTCCAGGCATATGCAAGGTATAGATTTGGTCTTCGTACTGAAATTGTGTTTCCATCAGTGTTTCCTTTAGAATCGTACTGTTCTGTAAATCTGGAATGATGACAGCGGATTGCTTTTGCTCCGCTGTCTTTTTTATAATTTCCTGCACCACAGCTGAATTATCCGGTGATAAAACAATTGGGCAATGTTGTTTAATAATGCCAGCCTTCTGTGTTGCAATTTCCGGTAATGTATTCCCTAATATCGCCATATGATCGAAAGAAATAGAAGTAATAATGCTGACGAAAGGGGCATCAATAACATTGGTCGCATCCAATAAACCGCCTAAACCAGTTTCCAAAAAGACCAGTTCACATTTTTGTTCCAAGAAATAAAGCAAAGCTATAGCAAAGGTGATTTCAAATTGCGAGCAGGCTTTTGATACACGACAAGCGGTTACTCGCTCACACAGGGCACAAAGCCGGTCATCTGGAATATCCTTTCCATTTACCTGTATGCGATCCTGATAGTGCAGAACAAACGGTGAAGTAAACTGTCCTGTTTGAATACCAGCTGCAATCGTTGCTGCAGAGCTATATGCTACAACGGATCCCTTTCCGTTTGTACCTGCAACGTGAACGAACTGCAACTGTTTCTGTGGATTGCCCAATTCGTCCAAGAGTGATCGAATGCGAGATAAATCAGTTACAGGTTTCCCACTTTTACTAAACTGCTGAATATAGGCGATTGTTTCTGAAATCGTCATTATTCTCTGCACTCCTCTCAAAAAGAACCATTCGCAACAGATTACATTCCATTGCGAATGGTATATGATATACGTTTATTTTAAAAATAATATACAAGTTATGCCTGCAAGCCAGCAATGGACTGCAAAATTTTCTCCATTTTTTCTGTTGCTTTTGCCAGCTTTGCACGTTCTGCTGCAATCAACTGTTCCGGTGCCTTCGACAGGAATCCCGGATTATTTAGTTTATTTTGCAGGAAATCAATGTCCTTCTGTGCCTTTTGCTGTTCCTTTTGTAACCGTACCAGTTCTTTTTCCTTATCCACTAATTCCGCCATCGGAATAAAAATTCTTGCACTATCTGTCACAGCAGTAGCAACATCCGATAGATTGAATACTGTACCAACTTCTACGGTTGAAGCAGAGGCAAGTTTTTCAAAGAAGACAGATGCTTCAGCAAACAATACCGTATCTTGTGTTTCAATATAAACACTTGCTTTTTTGGACGGCGGAACATTCATAGAGGTCCGACAATTCCGAATCGCACGAATCGCATCAATTACCTTTTCAAATTGAGCAGCTTCTGCATAAACATTTGCTTCCTCATAAACCGGATAAGATTCCAACATAATCATAGACTCTTCGTTCGTCAATACCTGCCAGATTTCTTCTGTAATATACGGCATAAATGGATGCAGCAGCTTTAGCATACCACGCATTACCCAAACCAAAACAGCCTGTGCCTGTTGCATGGTTTCACCGCCAGCCTGAATTCTTGGTTTTGTTAGTTCAATATACCAGTCGCAGTACACATCCCAGATAAAATCATACAGTTTAGAACAAGCCACACCAATTTCAAACTTATTCAGATTATCGTTAACTTCTTTTGCCAGACTGTTAAATCGATCCACAATCCATTTATCTTCTATTGCCAGTGTTTCCGGTAATCCACAGAACTGGAAGTCTTCCGGTAGGTTCATCATAATAAACCGTGATGCATTCCAAAGCTTATTGGCAAAATTTCGGGCTGCCTTTACCTTATCGTCGCTGTAACGCATATCATTGCCCGGTGCATTGCCAGTTGCCAACATGAACCGTAAAGCATCTGCACCATATTCATCAATGACCTGCAGCGGATCAATACCATTGCCCAGTGACTTGGACATTTTTCTGCCTTGTTCATCTCGTACCAATCCATGAATCAAAACCGTATCAAACGGCACTTCATCCATGTTCTTTAAACCAGAGAACATCATTCTAACAACCCAGAAGAAAATAATATCATAACCTGTTACCAGTGTATTAGTGGGATAGAAATATTTTAGTTCTTCTGTCTGATTTGGCCACCCCAATGTAGAGAACGGCCACAGTGCAGAACTGAACCAAGTATCCAATGTATCTGGATCCTGTCGCATTGCTTTACCACATTTCGGACAAACTGCCATATTTTCTTTTGTAACCACCATCTCACCGCAGTCATCACAATAAAATGCCGGAATGCGATGTCCCCACCACAACTGACGGGAAATACACCAGTCCTTGATATTCTCCAGCCAATGGAAATAAATCTTATCAAAGCGTTCCGGAACAAACTTGGTCTTACCATTTTTAACAGCATCAATTGCTGGCTGTGCCAATGGCTTCATTTTTACAAACCACTGCTTGGAAACTCTCGGCTCTACTGTCGTACCACAGCGATAGCAAGTACCAACATTGTGGCTGTAATCTTCGATTTCTACCAATGCCCCTTCTGCTTCCAAATCTGCTACGATTGCCTTTCTGGCCTCATAGCGATCCATGCCAGCATACTTTGGATAATCTTCTGTAATTTTTGCATCGTCTGTCATTACGTTGATAACTGGCAGATTGTGACGCAGACCTACTTCAAAATCATTCGGATCGTGTGCTGGCGTAATCTTTACCACACCCGTTCCAAAATCCATTTCTACATAATCATCAGCCACAATCGGAATTTCCCGATGTACCAACGGCAAAATCAAGGTTTTTCCAATCAAATGCTGATACCGTTCATCATTTGGATTGACAGCTACCGCAGTATCACCCAATAAAGTTTCCGGACGGGTGGTTGCCAGCTCCAGATACCCGCTTCCATCTTTCAACGGGTACCGCAAGTGCCAGAAATGACCTGCCTGATCTTCATATTCTACTTCTGCATCAGAAATAGAAGTCAGACACTTCGGACACCAGTTGATAATTCGTTCTCCACGATAAATCAATCCTTCTTCGTAGTAGCGAATAAAGACTTCCTTAACTGCCTGATTGCATCCCTCGTCCATGGTAAACCGTTCCCGTTCCCAGTCACAGGAAGAACCAAGCTTTTTCAGCTGCTCTACAATTCTACCACCATACTGCTTTTTCCAGTCCCACGCACGCTTTAAGAAACCGTCACGTCCAATGTCTTCCTTTTTGATGCCTTCTTTTCGCATTGCCTCAACAATTTTGGCTTCAGTGGCAATGGAAGCATGATCCGTACCAGGCAACCAGAGTGCACTATAACCAGACATTCTCTTCCAACGAATTAGAATGTCCTGCAATGTTTCATCCAGTGCATGACCCATATGCAGCTGACCTGTAATATTTGGTGGTGGAATCACAATGGTATATGGTTCCTTTTTAGAATCCACTTCTGCATGGAAGCAGTTTTTTTCCATCCATTGTGCATAAATGCGATCTTCAAATTCTTTCGGCTGATAGGATTTTGCCAATTCTTTTTTCATGTTTGAAACTCCTTTTCTCATTTTTGCTTTTGAAGGGGAAACAAAAATGCCCTGAACAGCAAAAATGGCTGCTCAGGGCGAACAATTGTCCGTGTTACCACCTGAATTCAGAGAATTCTTCTCTGCACTCATGCAAATACAACATATTTGCCTCTCAATAACGGGAGAACCCGCTGCACACTACACACTTTTCAGCTTCCCATGCAGAACTCAGAGACTACCTTCCCTGTGCTGTCTGAAAGATTTTCACCAACCATCTTCTCTCTGTACAGTACACCGCAAACAGGTACTCCTTCTCTTCAACGTTTTTCTCATTTACCTGCTTTATTATAAACAATTTTTTATTGCTTGTCAAGTGGCATGACGGCTGTTTTTTATTTTTTAACATCTTGAATGGCACTTTATATGATTCTATTTTTTTATTTCATCATATAGACATTCGATTGCCTCCTCGGCATCACATGGAACATCTGGCTCAATTAACTGATGTTCCAAGCTCTCATCAATTCGATACCACTTTTTCGTAGATATCTGCATATAGATTCCTGAATGTGGAAGTGTAAAATAAGAAATGTCTCCATAGCTGCTTGGATCATTGCCGGATGCCTCTCCAATGATTGTGCCAAGATGATTGTCCTTTACAAGCATTGCAAAATCCATAGCGGCACTGAAAGTAGAAACAGATGTCAAAATGTACAAATTGCCATCAAATACAAGATTTGTATACTGTTCGTTTTCAAGTATCGCAGTATCACTTTTTATTTGAAAAATGCCTAATCTCCAAATGCCAGCCCAGGTTTTATAAGTATCAATATTAATATATTTGAAAAACTCATTTGCCACTGAGGAATTACCGCCATGATTGTTTCTGAGATCCACTGCAACATTATGAATCCCATTCTCTTTGATTTCGCTGAACATTTTGTTAAGACAGTCCTTATATTCATCATTGTTGATGCAGGTATCAAGGGTAAGAATTGCAATATCATTTTTTACATCTATTTCATAATAAACAAATAGATCATCCTCTTCGGAAGTGGTATCAATGTTAATGTTGTTGAATGCAATGTACTCATCATATGTTACAAAGTCTTCTTTCGTAAATACATAACTCTCTTCGCTTCCATTTTCATCTTCATAGGTATATTCAATACCATCTTCTATAGAAATGCCAAGGTATTTCAGCCCTTCCAAAGAGCTAATATAATCGTATATTTCTGTCATACCGTAATCCTGACTTTCAAAGCTAATAAGATGTGACTTACTTTCAAACAAGTCTTCGAATGACACACCATTTATCTTTCTTAGAACGCTTCCAGTTTGATTATGTTCATATGTGTATTTCAAATAATGATAGTTGTTATAGCAGGCATCTGCGTGTGTATGTGCATCATGAAGTTGAGAAAAAACAGATTCAATTTCCTGATGAAGTGTACAAATATCTATATTTTCCCTATTTTCGATGTTTTTTCTTGCAATCGTATACTGATTTTCAATTTCTTCCGGCGTATTGTGATATAGTGCAGGATGCAACTTCCAAAGATATTTCATTGCATAATCAAAATCTGCAAGTGCATCTTCCTTTGTAAGAACCATATTGTCATCTTTAAGCATGATATTCGCATTTTTTCTAAAAGTAAGACTGTTCCAATAGGGATTACAGTATGATCCAAACAAAGAACACAGGATTGCAATTATACTGACCGACGATAAAATGATCTTTGTCACTTTATTTGACTTATTTTTAATCCAAAACAAAATATTTGACAAAATAACAAAAATTGATATGACAAAGCTAATGTATTCTGGCATTTGTATCAGAAAAAGATTCAACGGAATCATTCCAATTGCAAGGATATCGAGCAAAATCACTGCAAATAGAAATTTCTTTTTTACACCGCTGGATGTTTTAAGGCGTTTTTCAACCATATAATATATCCTTTCCTTATTAAAAATAACGCTGGCATTGACAGTATATCTATGCCAGCGTACAATTTGCAGTCAATATGAAATCAGGTTGTTGTTCCGCCCATCTGTTTTGTCATTTCCTCCAAGTATTCCAGTGGAAACGGCGGCGTACAGAGTGGTTTCATAGCAATGCTCATCAATTTCATAGGATTATCATCGGCTGCAATTCGGTTGGAAGAGAGTACACCGCATCGCTTACAGCGATGCACAATCGCCCACTCTCCACTTTTACGAACCCATACCGCAATTGGTTCCATGATACCACCGCAGTCTGCCAAACGGTCCCCTGGTTCTATGTCAACATGCAAACTGGAAAGACAATTTGGGCAGTGATTACGGTGTTCGCTACCTGCACCAGCAGGAACAACCTCTCTACCACACACCTTACAAATAAAAGTATCATGGCAGGCATGTGTTTTATAGTAGCCTTTTTCATATTGCTTGTGTTTATGATCACGATTCAAAATGATTTCCTCCTAAAGTGTAATACAGCCTTTGGGAGGAATGCAGAATCATACGCAGACCTCCCGGTCAGCGTACAATTCCCATTTTAATTGATTGTTTCAAACAATTTACTCCTCGTATAATAAATTTATGGGTAATTTAAAGAGAACCCATATGAAATCTCTTATTTATCACACAGAATAAATCTGTACAATCAGAGGGTGCTGTTCACCTTCTTGAAGCAGGGATTCCAACGAAAGAGTAACACCTCTTTTGTAAATTCAGATTTAATCTGCATAATGGCTCAAAAACTGTTTTGTTCGTTCCTTCTTAGGATGTAGGAATAATTCATCTGGTGTGCCTTCTTCCACAATGACCCCGTCTGCCATGAAAACAACACGGTCAGAAACAGCCTGTGCAAAACGCATTTCATGGGTGACGATTACCATAGTCATATGATCTTCCGCCAGCAACCGAATAACTGCTAAAATTTCACCAGTTAACTCTGGATCTAATGCAGAAGTCGGTTCATCAAAGAAAAGAATTGCTGGAGACATTGCAAGTGCTCGTACAATTGCAACACGCTGCTGTTGCCCACCAGATAATTCACAGGGATAAGCAGCGGCTTTTTCTTCCAGTCCCACTTTCTTTAATAGCCGCATTGCTGTTTCCATTGCTTCCTGTTTGGAACGTTTCAACAAAATACGCTGCGGTTCTACAATATTTTTTAAAACTGAATAATGTGGAAATAAATTGAAATTTTGAAAGACTAAACCAAAATAAGTCTGGATTTTCCGAAACTGTTTTTTTGGTGCATAGACTGGTTTTCTATTTTCTGTTGCTTCTACGGCAGTCTCTCCCATATAGGAAATCTTTCCACTGCTCAATGTTTCCAGAAAAGTAGCACAACGCAACAATGTGGATTTACCAGAACCAGATGGTCCAATAATAGAAACCACTTCTCCCTTATTAACAGTAAGGGAAATATCCTGTAAAACCTGTACGGCACCGAATTGTTTTTTCAAATGGGAAATATTTAGATATTGTTCCACAGTGCCGCCTCCTCATATCTTGTAATAATTCATTTTCTTTTCTGCCAATGCCATCAAACCAGCAACCAGCAGATTGAAGACATAGTAGAAAATCGCAGCTGCTAAGTATGGCAGCATAGATGTCTGTGCTGCTGCAATTTGCTTCACTTCTGTAAATAATTCTGTGTAAGCAATTGCAAATGCAAGAGAGGTATCCTTTACCAGTGTAATCGTTTCATTGGTCACTGCCGGCAAAATGCGTTTTACAACTTGCGGCAGAATAATTCGCAGAAACATTTGTATTTTGCTATAACCCAATATGCGAGAAGCCTCGTACTGTCCAATTGGAATGGACTGAATACCACTTCGGAAAATCTCCGAAAAATAAGCAGCATAGTTAAGAGAGAATGCAATGATAACCGCATAAAACCGATAGGAAGTACTCAGCGGAATCTGAAAAATAAAATACGGTCCAAAGTAAACAACCAGCAGTTGCAACATCAATGGTGTTCCACGTAAAACAGAAATATAGATGCGTGCAATCCATTGCAGTGGTTTCCATCCATACATCCGCATTACACAGATTAACATGCCAAGCGGAATTGAAAATAGTAACGTTAACAAAAAAATTGTCAGCGTTCGCAACATGCTGTCACCTAATTGGGATATGATCTCAAAGAATGACATAATTCTATTCTACGCCTCTCTTACTTGCCCAGTGTCACACTGTCCTGCAAATCCCATTTTTCCGCAATTGTTCCAAATGCACCATCTGCTGCCATTTCATCCAATGTCTTTTGTACTTGATCACGCAATGCTTCGTTGCCTTTCTTAAAACCAACGGCGTACTGTTCCGCAGCAAGTGGTTCTTCTAAGATTGTAAAATCTCCTTCTCTGGATTCCAACTGATACTTTGCAACGCCGACATCCATAGCAATGGCATCAACTGCATCAGACTCCAAGTTCAAGAAAGCAGTGTTGTACTCACCTACAACCAACAGTTCCTTGAAAGAATCTTTTAATTCTGCCTTTTCTTCTTCTTGCAGGGCAGCTTCCGCAGAAGAATCTGTCTGTACAGCAACGATCTTACCCGACAAATCTGCAAAGGCTGCAATGCCGCTGTCTGCTTTTACAACAAATACCTGACTGTTGTCTACATATGGTTTTGACCATGTATAATCCTCTTCTCTGCCATTCATGGTAAAGCCATTCCAGATGCAGCTAATCGTACCAGAATTCAATTCCATATCCTTAGAATCCCAGTCAATTGGCATTTTTACCAATTCCCAATTGTTTCGATCACATACTTCTGCTGCAAGATCCAGATCAAAACCAACATACTCCCCATTCTCATCCTGATAACCATAGGGTGGAAATGCAGCATCAAAGCCAACTACAAACTTATTGTCACTAAGCCCGTAGTTATCTGTAGTACTACTGCTGCTGTTATCCTTACTTCCACATCCACTCATTGCACCCAGCATGGCAATTGATGCTGTTACTGCAATCCATCGTTTCATCCACATTTTTTTACTTCTCCTTCAATTTCCATCGTATTTACGCATAAAAATGCATAATCATTATAACATGTTAACACGTTGTATGTCAAGTTTCTACAGCAAGAAAGCAGAATTTAAAACAATTTACGAATAAAACGAAAAAAACATTGCAATCTACATGAAATGGGCTTATAATAAAAGGGAGTTTCAAGGGAAAAATCAAGTTGACCATTGTCGCAAAAAAAGGAATAAAATTGTTGCTTTTTCCAAGAATAAATTCAAAAAGAGGTTTGACAAATGCAAGACGGTACGCTATAATAAATATTGCATACAATTCTGCTTCCAAAGAAACTGGTAACTTGCTTCAGTACAGAAAAGAATACCGCAGTACATGGATACAATTTTCTGCATGACAAATAACAGCATGTTTTTTTGGAACGCAAATAAAAAATCTTGATGCAAAATTATCCTGTATAGGATTGCATGTGAAATCACTTCATATGCAAAGCGAACCGGAAGGGTGTATTACCCATGCCGGTGATCAGATTGGTATTTAGGAGAGGGATTATGGCAGAAGAAAAGATCATTGAATTAAAAAGAGCGGCACTTAGCCGATACTTTCAAAATTTAAATGCACCGCAGCAACAAGCTGTTTTCCATGTAAATGGTCCTGTCCTGATTCTGGCGGGTGCAGGCAGCGGAAAGACAACCGCAATGATCAATCGAATTGTACAAATGATTCATTTTGGAGATGGATGGATACAGGCAAATGGGGAATTGACAGAGGAAAATAAAACCTACTTACAAGATTATGTCAATGGAAAAGCAGACACTGATTTGGATCGACTTAGCCGTATTCTTGCAGTCAAACCAATTCAGCCATGGCATATTCTTGCTATCACATTCACAAATAAAGCTGCAAATGAATTGCGAACCCGACTCGTCCATGCAATCGGCGAGGAATCTGCTTCTATGCTGCATGCTTCTACCTTCCATTCTGCATGCAATAGAATTTTGCGAAGAAGTATTTCAAAATTGGGATATGATTCAAATTTCACAATTTATGATACAGACGATAGCCAACGTTTGATGAAATCCTGTATTGCTGATGCAGATGTGTCAGAAAAGCAATTTCCACCACGCACAGTTTTAACAGAAATTAGCCTTGCAAAAGATCGAATGTGTTCTCCAGAACATCTATGTATGGAAGCCGGCACGGACTATCGAAAGATGGTCATTGGAAAATTGTACAAGGAATATCAAAACCGATTAAAAGCTGCGAATGCACTGGATTTTGATGATTTAATTTATAAAACAGTAGAACTACTAGAGTCATTTCCAGAAGAACTGGCATACTATCAGAACCGATTTCAATATATTATGGTGGATGAATATCAGGATACCAACCATGCACAATTTCGCATGGTGCAGCTGCTCTCTCAAACACACCAGAATTTATGTGTCGTAGGGGATGATGATCAGAGCATTTATCGTTTTCGTGGGGCAACCATCGAAAATATTCTCAGTTTTGAACAGCAGTTTGAAAATGCTTATGTAATCCGTTTGGAACAAAATTATCGTTCTACCAAAACCATTTTAAATGCAGCGAATACAGTGATTGCACACAATGCAGCTAGAAAAGAAAAACATCTTTGGACAGATTTAGAAGATGGCAAAAAAATTATTTGGTATAAAGCGGTGGATGAAACTGATGAATCTCATTTTGTGGCAGATACAATCAAAAAATGCATGGAAAATGGTGCGTCTTATCAAGATTTTGCCGTACTATACCGCATGAATGCACAATCCAATAATATTGAACACACATTTGTAAAAGAAGGAATCCCTTATCGTATTTATGGTGGTACAAGATTCTATGATCGTAAGGAAATCAAGGATATCCTTGCCTATATGACAATTCTTTACAATCCATATGATATGATACGCTTCAAACGGATTGTCAACGAGCCAAAGCGTGGTATCGGTGATGCAACAATGGAAATGTTGGAGAACATCACAAGAGATTTGGGCTTATCTCCCATTCAAGTAATGCGGGAATCTGATGGATATCCGGTGTTGTCTAAAAAAGTGAACCACCTGAAAAAATTTGCGATGATGATCGATGAACTGACTGCTGCTGTAACAACAATGCCGCTAGATGCGTTTTTCGATTTTTTGCTACAGACGACTGGATATGCAGAATATTTGAAAAATATGGGAGAAGAAGGAAAAACTCGTTTGGAGAATGTGAATGAATTAAAGTCTAACATTTTAAAATACATGAAAGAATCAGAATTCCCGTCTCTAGAAAGCTTTTTGGAGGAAGTTTCTCTTTATGCAGATGCAGAACAAGTAGAGCAAACACCAGAAACAGTTTCCATGATGACAGTCCATGCAGCAAAGGGCTTAGAGTTTCAGAATGTTTTTCTGATTGGAATGGAAGAAAATATCTTCCCAAGTGCAAGAAGTATTAATTCTCTGAATCTGGAAGATTTAGAAGAAGAACGCCGTCTGGCTTATGTTGCGATCACACGGGCAAAAGAACAGCTTTATGTCAGCACGACAGATCGACGCATGCTGTTTGGTATGACCACCAGCAATCCACGTTCCCGTTTTCTTGGAGAAATCGACGGAGATTGTATGCAACAGATACAAAGCAAAAAAAGTAAGGCTGCTTCCAGTAAAGCTACCAGAAAAGTGGAAATGGTACAGTCTATCTCCTTGCAGCAGCAACTTGCCAGCAAAAGAAATCATACTAGCCACAAAACACCTGTTGTGAAAATGGACTATCAAGTCGGAACACGTGTACGGCACAAAATATTTGGAGAAGGCACCATTTTATCCGTAACAGATATGGCAAATGATTCTATGCTGGAGATTGGATTTGACCAAGTCGGCACAAAAAAAGTAATGGCAAACTTTGTAGGCTCTAAAATGCAGATCATTTCCTAAATTTAAGAAAAGAGAAGAGGCATTGAAATAATGAAATATGGGTATACTATTTTTGATGCACATGCACATGTATTCCCGCAAAAGATTGCTGAACGAGCAACCAGCAGCATATCCGCCTTCTATGATGATATGCCCATGTGTCATGTGGGCAGTATGGAACAATTATTAGAAAGTGGTACAAACGCTGGTATTGATGGATTTTTAATCTGTTCAACTGCAACAAATATATCACAAGTACAAGCAATTAACCAATTTTTACTGAACACTTGTAAGGATTATGTGAATTGTATTCCATTTGCCGCAATGCATCCCTTTTCCCCTACCTGTCAATCGGATATGGAATTCATTTTACAGCATCCATTTCGTGGCATAAAATTGCATCCGGATTTTCAAAAATTTAATATTGACGACCCAGCGGCAGATCCATTATATGATATGATTCAAGAAAGTCATTTGCCAATTTTAATGCATATGGGTGATCCCCATCAGACCTATTCCCATCCAAAACGGCTTGCAGCTGTATTAAAACGATTCCCAAGACTTCGTGTCATTGCTGCTCATCTCGGCGGCTGGGAACGCTGGGAAGAAGCAATGACCTATTTAAAACCAGATCGGCGATTGCGATTTGATACCAGCAGTTGTTCTCCGTTTCTTTCCAAAGAAAAAATGCGTACCATGATTCGAACTTACGGTGCAGAAAATTGCTTTTTTGGCGTGGATTTTCCAATGTGGGATCACACAGAAGAATTGGAACGTTTCTTTTCACTATCCCTAACGGAGGAAGAAAATAGAAAAATTTTATCGGAAAATCTAATTGCATGGATCCATGAGAAGGAATAAACCAGCCCAAATACAACAAAATAGCATGGAAAAGATAATCAAGAATTTATAAAATCAGGCATGATTTTTTAACAAAAATATGATATTATTTCATTAGGTATCATTTCTATTTTTGCAACTCTGCAATCGCAGAAAAATAAAAGTAAAGGATGCGTTGAACTATGAGAAAAACAAAAATTGTTTGTACCATTGGTCCTGCAACAGACGATGATGATATTATGCGGAGAATTATGGAGTCTGGCATGAATGTTGCTCGTTTCAATTTTTCGCATGGAGACTATGAAACTCATCAGCGTCGTTATGAACAGGTAACACGTCTGCGGGAAGAACTGGGCTTACCAGTTGCAACTTTGATGGACACTAGAGGTCCGGAAATCCGTCTCGGAAAGTTTGTGGATGACAAGCCAGTTACGATTCATGATGGTGATACTTACATTCTGACAACAGAAGACGTATTATGTACAGCAGAACGTGGCAGCGTGTCCTTTAAAAATTTGCCACACGATGTAAAGCCTGGCACACATATTTTAATCAATGACGGCGTCATTGAAATGGTAGTAAATCGCGTGAATTCTACTGATATCACCTGTTTAGTTATTCATGGTGGTGTCCTTTCCAATAACAAGGGCATCAATGTGCCAGGAGTAAAACTCTCCATGCCGTATTTAAGTGAAAAGGATCGTAATGACTTAGAATTTGGTGCAAAAATGGGCTTTGATTTCATCGCAGCAAGCTTTGTCAGCACTTCAGCAGATATTGACTATCTTAGAAAATACACCCACAGCCTTGGTTGGTTCAATGTGCGAATTATTGCAAAAATTGAGAATTTAGAAGGCGTAAAAAATATTGATGAGATTTTGGAATCTGCTGACGGCATCATGGTTGCCCGTGGTGACCTTGGTGTAGAGATTCCTTTTGAACAAATTCCAGCAGTGCAAAAGGAACTGATTCGTAAAGGCTATCAAGCCGGAAAACAAGTTATCACTGCAACTCAAATGCTGGAGTCTATGATTACCAACTCCAGACCAACTCGTGCAGAAATTACAGACGTTGCCAACGCAATTTATGATGGAACCAGTGCCATTATGTTGTCTGGCGAAACAGCTGCTGGTGCTTATCCAGTAGAAGTTGTTAGAACGATGGATTTAATTGCAAAAACAACTGAGGACAACATTGATTATAAGCATATGCATGCAACGTATCAATACAACAAGGATATTTCTAATGCAATTGCACATGCTACCGTTACAACTGCACACGATTTGGATGCAAAAGCAATTTTAACGGTAACCATGAGCGGCGTGACAGCAAGAGAAATCTCTAAGTATCGTCCGAAATGTCCAATTATCAGCTGTACTATCAGTGAGCAGGTTTGGCGACAAATGAATTTGAGCTGGGGTGTCTACCCATTGATGATCGGTGAAAAACAGAATACAGATGAACTGTTTGAAGCAGCTGTAGATGCTGCTCTCGGCAGTCACATGGTAGATAAAGACGATGTTGTTGTCATTACTGCCGGTGTTCCGGTTGGCGTTTCACATACCACCAATATGATGAAAGTAGAACGAGTAGATAAGACACTATGATTTTTAAATGAAGAACTATGAAATAGGGCTGCTATACATTTCTAAATGAGCAGCCCTGTTTTTGGAAATAAACAAGCCATTATGTGAGCAATGCTTTCATCCACATAATGGCTTGTTTTAGTTATGCACTTTACATCAAATTTTTATGATGGGAATTGATCTGGTCCAAATAAAACGCCATAATAATCACAATTTACTACCTGAGAGGAAAAGTTTATCTTATTCTGTACAAAGTTATCAATGCGATCCATATAGGCCTGATCCACATTGCACCCCTCATTTGGCGTAAATTCACCATTTCGGGCATTATATCGTCCTTTATCCGTCATCCAGCTGTAATTATTCCAAAGAATAATTGGCTCTGCATCAGAAAATACGTCTCTCCCTACCAGCAATCGAGAGTCAAATTCCAACCCAAATAGATTTAACAGAGTAGGAACAATATCTAAGCTATAAGTCGGATCAGAAATCTCACAGGAATAAGATTCATATTCATTTTCCAAGCAGCCAGACCATAGAATCCAAGAGTTATGATCTTGCTCCCACGGAGCAGAATATTTATAGCCATAGAGATCTGTCACAAAATCTTCTGCATTACCAAATGTATCACTGATTTCTAAGCCATAAGGATAATGGTCTGCTGTCATGCAAATCACGGTATCATCTGCAATCCCCGCTTCTTCCAATTTATCAATAATCGTTGTAAGAGCTTTTTCCAACTCCAACTGATAACACAAATAGTAATTTGTTGTATCTTTGTACTTATCCCCATATACTTCTAATACCTTTGGCAAATTATCTGTTACCTTTTGATTGTCGCCTGCATAGATACAGTGACCGCTTACCGTCATGTAATACATGCTAAACGGCTGCTTATCCATATAGGTATCCATCGTTTTATCAAACATAACAGAATCATCTGCATAACTTCCAGCGATTTCTTCTAATCCATTTCCTGTTGCAAGATATTGATCATACCCCAAATGGGTATGTGTCAAATCTCGGTCATAGAAATCATAAGAACCATTGTGGTAGGCACAGCTTGTATACCCCAATTGCTGAAGCTGATTGCCAAGTGTAAAATAATTGTTATTATTCCGAATATCCAAAATAGATTGAATTCCATTCATGGGTACCAAACCTGTTACAAAAGAATATTCTCCTGTAGAAGTAGAACCGCCCCATGTTGGTTGATAATAATTAGAAAAATAGATTCCATTTTGTGACATACGGTATAGCGTTGGTGTTAAATCTTTGTTGATTACAACATCTGAAAATGCCTCTGCACAAATTAGAATCAAATTTTTCCCTTCAAATAAACCTGTATATTGATTCTTATTGGAGGGTGTCAGAGACTGCACATATTGATTCAATGCAGTAACTGTTTCACTGGCATTTTCCTGAGAGATTTTATCGAAATCAATCTCCATTACATTATCTCCCAACTCTATTGGTTCTGTCTCCACTGCCCCATTTTCATTTTCCATCCAATAACAGAACGGATCTTTTACATTATTGATTGTTGCTTCGACAACTGGTTCTGTGGTTGATTCTGTTGCAACAGGTGCAGCAGTTTCCAAAACAAAACCTGTTGCTTGGGGATTTCCAAAAATAGAATACTGTGTGCTCAAACGAAAACTCGTCAACAAACCAAACACCTCTGTTGCCGAATCAAAATGGAACTGTGCTTTATATTTTCCCTGATTGCTGCCAGAGGTTGCAGCAGAAACTCCAGTAACAAATAAAGCGACTGCACATGCAACAGCTGCAAAACCCGGTATGGGCTTCCATCTTTTTTGAGGAACTAATAGAATTTTTCTTCCAAAAATAGTATAACCTACAGCTGGAGCAAAAAATAGTAAGATTTTAGGAATGCCATTCAGAATCGAACTCATTAGACTATCACTGTAACCATTGACAACACCATCTGTGCCAGCAAGAATGGACCCCAATTCCATATAGACTTGAAAACTATTTTTCACCATACACTCTACTGTAAAAAGCAGCCCAGTCAGATAAAGAATTATCATATTACAAATTTTATTTACCTTCGGTGGCAACATTGCTGTAATACCAGAAAACAGCAAACCAATTGCAATACTGAACAAGAATGGATAAAAGAAATTGGAAAACGGATTAGATGTTCCAAAAAGACGAAGTACAATCTCAAAATAAAGAAAAACACATGGCAAAAATAAAATTGGGAAAACAAGATATGTTTTTTCCCAAATAGAATTGGTTCGTTCCTCCTGATAATTTGTTTTAGCTGTTTCCTCTTGGATATTATTATGAGAAATTTTGTTTTTAGGAGGTGTAACTGTGCTTTTTCTCTGCTTTTTCACTCGGAAATTTTCCTTTTCCAAATTCAATGGCGTTTTGGATGATTCAGCGACATGTTTGTGAATGGAGAATACCATTGTTTTTGAAAAATCATCAGAAGAATTTTTCTTCTTTACAGCATCCCTACGATTCATAAAAAGTGACTCCTCTCCCAGTTCATTCAAAAAATTTAAACTCAAGTATAAAAATTATAGCATTTAGAAATGTGTACCAATTGGTCTATTTGTAAAAAAAGCGTAAACTGAATAAAGAAGGAACATAAAAAAATCTAAATTATTTTTTGTAACTATTCAATCCACCCGACAAAATCAAAGATTTCCACAAAGTAGAAAAGGGAAATAACGCTGCACAATAAAAATAGAAATCACAGCTTTTTGCTGTGATTCATAAGTGAAATGCAAGGGATCAGTTTGTTCAGAATCCGTTATTTCTTGGTTATTTCTTCTCATGTTCGATTTCTCCTGTTGGAGAATGCCTTTTTAAAATTCCATAAAATTTCCTGTTCCAGCTCTTCTGACAAGGAAAGACTTCCATTTCTGCCAGTTCCCAATGCAATCTCTGGTTTGATAATTTCTCCATGAAAATCAGATCCACAGGTGCAAAATAAACCATATTTTTTCGCAATTTTACAATACCATTCCATCTCTTCCCTGCTGTGTGTGCTGTAATACGCTTCAATCCCCTGTAATCCAGCGTCACACAGAACAGACAGTAATTCCAAAAAAGCCATTGGCTCTAATTTTAATTTTGCTGGATGAGCCAGAACTGCCATGCCGCCGGCATTCCGAATCAATTGAATACTCTCCACAGCTGTTGGCTTCGGACGTTCTACTCGCTGCAAATATTCTGGTGTCGCAAGATAGCGATCAAATGCTTCTGCAACACTGGACACAATTCCTTTTTCCAGCATTGCCTTTGCAAAATGCGGCCTTCCGCTGCTGCGACCGTCGTTTGCTGCGATGACTTCTTCTAATGTCAGTGACACGCCTTTTTCTTGCAAGAATGTCAACATCCGTTCCCGTCTTCCCTGCCGCAGTTGCTTGTTTTTTTCAATATAAGCCTGTAAATCAGTATGATTTCCATCTATACCATACCCAAGAATGTGCAGCTGCGGGTTTTCTTTTGCACTGATTTCAATGCCGGAAAAAATCTCCAGTTCTGGAAATATGGTTGCTGCCTTTCGAGCTCGTTCTACCCCTGAAACAGCATCATGATCTGTAATTGCCAGTACACGAACACCTGATTTAACTGCTTTCGGTACCAATTCTTCTGGCGTATACTGTCCATCCGAGCAGGTTGTATGTGTATGCAAATCAATCCGCATGGAAAAGCACTCCTTTCTTATCAAATTTATTTTTACTAAAATCTAAATCAAAAACACTATTTTATAGATAAAATCTGTTCAAATTTTTCTGTATCTGCATAGGTGTTTATATGGCATAAAAATAATACCTGCTGATATACAGTAATATCCGGAATCCATGCTGTCAGTTTTTGTCCATACTGTACATCTACCAAACAAATTTCCTCATAATGTTGTGCTAAAAATGGTATCATGCAGTTTGCCCATTCATCTTTAATGACCAGTAATCGTTTCCCATTTTTCACATTTGTTTTGACAATTTGTAAGGGTGCATCTTCAACAAGATAAAAACGATAAGCATAATCTGTTTTTAATGCATCTGTATCATAAAGGGTATCTATTTGGGAATTGGTTCCATCTAACCTATAGGTTGTCAAACTATAAGTCAGATTACTGTCCACATTCTCATAGATATCAATCAAATCTGGCATAACAGCCTCATATTGACAGATTTGATATAATGTTCCTCTTACATCATTTCCCACATGGGAAATTGTGTAGTGGTCATAGGGAACCGGAACAAAACCAAGTTTCTGAATTGCACTGCGATAGACACTGTATGCCCCATAGCTTGTCCAATACGGAAAAGTACGGTAGTAGATGTAATCATCTGCCTCCGCTTCTAAAATATAATAGGCATCTGTTTTTCGGATATGCATGTCAATTGCATTATAGAATTGCTTAATTTGTGGCTTTTGCTGCACCAATGGCATTCCATCTGGAAAATCTTCTGTATAGAATGAAGCTGCGTCTGGCACAGCGATGATACAAGCAGGAATCTGATAAGTGTCATAGAAACGATTGATACAATCCGCAGTTTGCTGCAAAGCATCTGTGGAAAGAATATTGGGCAAAACATAAAAGGCAGTTTCTCCTATATAAATTCCATTTCTTTGTCGATTGCCAAACTGCACCTGTCGTTTGGTATAAAATTTCTGAATGGTTTCTGTATAAGGAATCTCCATACTATCAATTTTCAGCGATTTATTTTCCCTTACATAGTGCAGAATACCCTCCACACAGAAAATTAACATCAACAAAAAAACGGGCAACACAAACCAAAAGACAAGACGATATTTCACCAGCTTCCCTCCTTTTCAATTAAGCAACTCCAAATGAGATAGATTGCAGCTTTTTGATGTGTTACCATTGCAGGAATAACGATGGAACAGCATCACTCACTATTGCTGCAATGCTCAAGCATAACAATAATATATTGCCAACCGATATACCAATAGTTCCAATCCAAGCTGTCTGCTTTCGCTGAAACAACCATCTTTTTACCACTCGATGCCATCCAGTTGTACAAAACAATGCAATTAACAGCATCCATATACTTGTTTGTAAAAAATACAAATCTTGATAACAAACCAAATCCCTGCTTTTCCCAAACAGAAATCCCCACGCTGAAACCGCTTCTTTCAGGGTATCTGCACAGAATAAACTCCAACCCAAAATGCCAACCAAAAACATCATGCACCACTCCAGTACATGCGGTAACTGCCATTTCCGATGTATCCATATAGAAAACAACAGAAAAATACCTGTCAGCAAACCCCAAAGTAATGCAGTCATTCGTCCACGACAAAACCAGCCAAACAAACCATATGCTAGAATCAGATGCAGCCAACGAAATGATTTCTGTCTAAAAGTTACATAAACTGTTTGCAAAAACCATTTGCAAACAGTTCTATTCCAATTACAAAAAAAGACTAAAAATCGGCGATTCCAAAACAACGATTGATTACTCTCTGGCAGTGTATAGCCATAACATGCTGCAAATCCAATTGCCATATCGGTATAGCCAGCAATTTGAAAATAGAAGGATAAAAAATAAATTCCATAATACATCCAAGTAAAAAATATGGTATTCCGTTCTGTTGCTGCCTGCATTTGCTGAAGAATCAGGGAAAGCTGACCGCTGAGCAAAACAACCTTTGCCAAACCACAAATCAATTTGCTAAGACCTTTCCCAATTTGCTCTGCACTGCAACGTAACCTTCGATGCAATCGTTGAAATGCTGTATATGATATATAAGGTCCAAAGAGCAGTTTTGGGAAAAAACACATATATAAAACAAATCGTCCCCCCATTTTATCTGGTTGTAAATGACGTTGCACAATTTGATGAACATAAGAGAGACTTTGCAATGTCAGGATAGAGATACCAGCTAAATAAAGCGGTCTGCCAAATAACAAACATGTATGCGGTGGCCGCAAAAAGAATAGTGCTGCAAGATAGACAGCATCGTGAAACAGAAGCAGCATTTTTGTTCTAAATACAAAAGGAGAAAGTTTTGCCAGATATTTGCCGCAAAAATTAGTAAATAAAACTAACCCAAAGAATAACAAACAGGTTTCCTTCTGCCAGATTATTAACAGCATAATACTAGTTATCAATAAGACTGACTGCTGAAAGCGACATGGTAAACTATGATACAGGAAAAGCGAGACAGGAAACAAAACAAACAGAAAAAAAATATTTAGAAACAACCCTGCACCTCCTTCCATGATGCAGCAGCAAACAAATATATTTTAATCGTTTTTTTATGCATATAGCAATCTGTCAGTCTGCTGCAAGTATTCATTCCTCCATCATCATCTCAAAAAATGCTTTTCTCGTATACATAATATTTAATGCCTCTAATAAGGAAGATGTGGACATTCTCGCTGGTAAGGATAATTTCTTCTGTAGTGCTCTTCTGCGTTCGCTGCTGTCTACATTTCCACTTAACCCTACTTCATATAAGTCGTAAGCTGTAATTTGTTCTTCCGGTGATTTAGGAGCTTTCTCTTCTGTTAAAACACCTGCTTTTGCAAATGCCTTT
This sequence comes from uncultured Oscillospiraceae bacterium, assembly GCA_958448395.1. Lineage (GTDB taxonomy): Bacteria > Bacillota > Clostridia > Oscillospirales > Ruminococcaceae > Ruminococcus_C. The sequence goes on from CAUDDP010000003.1 coordinate 50,192, forward strand.
AACAACAGCTCCTTCCGTATACCTTCTACCCCTAATTTCCCTTCAGCAGACGGCTTCTCCTTACGATGTTCCTTTCCATAAACATCTGGTGTATAAACATGATACACTTTTCCTGCATGAATTGCTCCCTTAAGATAATTGCGAATCTGGAACCCAGCTCGGTCTGCATCTGTCAATAAGATTACCCCAGTCATACGGGCATAATATCGAATCAAATCCAACTGTTCTGGATTTTTATAAATCTGAAAGCCATTTGTCACTAAAATGACAGCATCCAAGATAGAAGAGAGTTTGATTTTATCGTATTTTCCTTCTACTACGATTGCTTGTTTTATATGTATCATTGTATAAACTCCTGTTTTTCCGGCATGGTAAGCATTTTTACCACAGCAGTTTCTATTGCAATTTGTTCAGGTATAGATGTACTGTTACAAGTTTTCTCCAAATCCCGTAAAATAGATAAACAGGCTCGAATCCGTGCAATGGGAATTCGATTACAATCTCGAAAGGCGTTTCGTACCTGAAAATCAAAACGATAACCAAAATCCTGCTTCATATCTGCCTGTTGCACATGGCTGCGGACAGCTGCCGCCGCACGGTATAAATCTAAAAAAGAAGCAGTCAATGCAGAAAGCATCACAGGACGTTCTACTCGCATAGCAAACAACCGTTCCAAATCCCGCATAGCTGTCGCTGCTCGTTGTTGTACCACAGCACTTGCAAGAGAAAATGTAGTAGCAGAAAGAGAAGGAATAACCAAATCCTTCACCATCTCCATAGAAATCGTTCCACCGTCTGCACAGGCACAGAGCTTTTCCAGTTCAGAACGCATCATCAAAGTATCTCCGTTGCAGCGATTGACAATTTCTTCTGCCCCTTTTTCTGAAAGCATACAGCCGTTTTGTCCTGCCCGACTGCAAAGTTGCTTTACCATCTCTGACAGGCTTGCTGGTACCGCTTCACAAACTACACCATGTTTGGCAATCCAATCAATCAATTTTTTATTTTTTCCGGAAACACTGCGTCTGCCATCCTTGACATCAAATCCTGTGATGTTAAACACCAATACTGTGACACCAGAAACCTGTTTTAAAATATCTAATAACTGCTTAAAAATCGGTTCTCTTAAATTTTCTGCATTCAAGTCGTTAATCAAAATACAGTTATATGGTGCAAGAAGAGAGAACATTTGTGCTGCATCCTCCAATGCTCGCAAATCCAACTTTCTGCCGTCCAGTTTTGTCAGTGCCGTCTCCGGCTGATTACCAGTTGCCTTTTGTATGAGCTGTGTTGTAAGCTCAGAGACCTGTAATAAGTCAGAGCCATAAAAGTAATAAAAATTTTGCAATGTCTCTCGTCGCAGAGAGGACAGCACTGCTTTTGCGGTTAAAACTGCCATATCATTCCTCCTTCCTATAGAACTTGAACAGATAAATTCCCTTTTGGATTGATTGCTAGTTGCAAATCATCTCCCTTTGCCAATACAGCAAGTGCATTTCCCCGCTGCTCTGTCAGTAACCAGTTTTGTTCCGATGTGAACAACGTAAAATCTGCTGTCATTGCTTCCCGGATCGCTGTTTCATCCGATTTCAGCGATATGGTTACCGTCCTTCCAGCACAAGTGATCTGCAATGACGAAGCTGTCCACTGAATTTGGTAAGCATCTTCGGTAATCGTAAAATCTGTTGCTGCCTGCGGATGCTGTCCACAAAGCATATCTTCCTGTCGTAGAAATCCATCTGCCGGAACTAATACAGCATCAGTGGTTACGCCAGAAAGCGTCTGTAAATACGTCGCTTCCATCTGCGATGCGTTTTGCAGAAGGGCAAGTGACTGTACATGCCGAATCCCATTCTTCTGTAGATAACTTCGCACATACTGTGGATTTTTATGATGTCCAGTCAGATCAATGACATCCACCTTCTGTCCATACTGTACCAATATCACTGCCTCCGCATTCCTGCCCAATACTGACAGAAACAGGGTATCCCTCTGTACCCATCGAATCCCTGTTTGCAACACTGTCAAAAGAATAATTTGTCCACAAAGTAAAAGACTAAGCAACCGCCTGCGAGGATAACAGCACCAAATGAGAAAAATTACGCCGGTCAGCAGTAATAAAAAATTTGCTGATCTATCACTGCTGACCGGTATTTGCAAGGGAAGATGCTGATCCATCCAGAAAATAGATTTCGTTACAATTTCACAGCATACCATTGCCACACCAGAAAAAAACTCCGCCAAAATACCACCGCTCAAAACAATTAATACGGTACAAATCAAAATGAGAGAACAAAATGGCATCAAGAGCACATTTGTCAACGGAGAAAGAAGAGAGATTTCCGAAAAGAACTGACAGCTCACTGGCAATGTACAGAGAAATACCAAAAACATTACCAAAAATGATTTTCCCAATCGTCCCAACATAGTGCATGGATGCAACCGGCGAGTCAGATATGGTGCAAGAACACCAATGCCAAATGTGCCACTGACAGAGAGTAAAAACGATACATCTCGTATCAGGTACGGTTGTGGTAAAGAGAGTATCACAAAAGCAATCGCAAGGGCATTCCATGTACTCGACTTTCGATAAAAAATGGTACCGCTTTGTGCCAGCAAAACCATACAGCCAGCCCGCAAAATAGAAATGGGGGCTTCTGTCAGAATCGCAAACAGTCCGATCAGCAGCACCGTGATGCCAAGCCGAATGTGCCGAAACAATCTCTTTTTACCAAAATACCCCAGTGGCAACAATAAAACAACCATATGAAATCCAGAGACAGACATCACATGTCCAATACCACTGCGAAAGAACGCTTGCTCCAGCGTATCATCAAGCAGTTGTTTTTGTCCAAAGAGCATCGCAATCATCATACTGCCATCTTCTGTTCCCGCTAACCGCAGAATTTTCTGTTGCATCTGCAAGCGAACATCTGCCAATGTTCGCTGTAATGTATACCCTTCCGTTTTTGTACAAGTAACAACTGCATCGTTGGCAGCCTGTAAAAAAATAGATTTTGCTTTATAGTATGCCGTTCCGGCAAAGAGATAATTAGAACTTGGTACTGTCATGATACCGGAAACCGTCATCTCATCTCCGTAGCGACATCCATAATCCTTTGTATAACAGAGGATCTTTGCCTTTGTGCCATCAGGAAATGTTCCCTTCAGCTGATAGCCAGCTCGGTCACCATTGTAAATGGTCTGGTGTGTCACAATACCAGTAAATGTAGTTTCCTGTTCTGCATACTGCATCACCGGTTGATAGACTGCTGCTGTATAACCGTAATACCAACCGCTGCTCAAGGTAAATACGGCAGCCAGTAGAATGGCTGCTTTCCAGTGCAGCCTCCCTTTCAAAACCAGCAACAGCAAAACACCTATTGCAAACATCAGCAAATACAGTAGCGAACGCATTGGAAAACAAGAAGCAAAAAACAGTCCCACTGCATAGGCAGTACCGAGATATCCCATTTTTTGCTTCATTTTCTTTGTATTCGTATTGATAACTATACCTCAAATAGCGGCAGCGGTGCAAGATAGATCAAATCTGATCGGTCAATGGCATCTCCCTCTGCCAGTATGGCAGCCTTTCCAGCAACAATACCGCCAGCCTGACGGGTCAATGCTTCCAAGGCTGCAATCGACTCCCCTGTGCTGATCACATCATCTATCAACAACACCCGTTTGCCTTTTAGCCAGCCTGCTTTTTCTCCATCTAAATATAGTGTCTGCTGGGCTGCAGTGGTAATAGAGTGTACTGCAACTGAAATGCTGTCTGTCATATATCCCTTAACAGACTTTCTTGCAACGACATATGGCTTTCCGGTTTGTCGGGAGAGTTCGTATGCCAATGGAATGCCTTTACACTCTGCTGTCAAGATATAATCGTAGTCACAAATCTTGCACTTCTCCACCAGTTCTTTGGCACATGCTTCTGTCAATTCTACATCAGAAAATAGGATAAATGCTGCAATTTCCAATTGATCTGAAATGCGGCAGCGTTTGAGCTTTCGAGTTAACCCGGCAACGTGCAGGGTGTAGTACTCTGCCATTTTCATTTTCCTCCTTATTTCAGCATTATAGCTGTACTTTTCCTTGCTTTTCTAAAAATTCCAGGAATTCCATTGTATGCGGACAACCTTGTGAGAAACCACATTTCTTTCCATTTAAGATTAACAATACAGCTTGATCTACCAATGTAACAGATTGCAACTGATCCATAGTATATTGTTTTTCCTTTTGTAATCCTTGTCGAATATAAATGGTAGTTTCATCCCATGCAATACGAAAACGCAGCGTACAAATGAGAAAATAAACACCCAGCAGCAAAAACAACAGCAGAAACAATAGGTAGTAGATTTCATCTGTTTTCCATTTCATGAGAAAAACAATGCTTGCAATTGTGAACACAATCGTTATAAAGCTATAAATAAGAATATCTTTTTTTGTTGCTGTTACTTTCATGCTTGCTTCTCCTTTAAATAGTCACATAAATACTGCATAAACTCTATGGAACCCAAAAAGAAATCCTTCTCTACTCGTATTTTTCCCTGCGTTGTTATAATAGAAAAGCCATCTTCTTTTAAATGAATTTTCTGCACATCATCCAATGCATATTTTTTCTCTTTTCCCCAAAAATTGCGAACTGTAAAACCAGTTCGATCATATGCAATCCGAAAATTATGTGCATAAATCAATAGCAGAATGGCTGTCGCCAAAAAAGCCGCTGCCAGGATAGGAAGCAGGAAACTGGCATTTTCCTGCTCTCCTTTTAATTTTAAAAAGAGAAAAAAACCTCCTGCAAGCAATGAAGCAACTGAAATAATTGGAAAAACCTTAGAGGCTTTTACAACACCCGTTACATCTGTCCGTGCTTCTTCTGTTTCTGAAACTTTTTTCGCTGCTTCTATTGCAGCACGTTCCAACAGTCCCATATTTTTCCTTTCTATCGTTTTGGAAGAGCAGAAGACAGATCCTCCACTCTTCGTCTTCCCACTGCGTTATTCTACCGGCTGTACTGCTTCTTTGCCCCAGCCCATTTTTACACCTGCTAACATGTGAAAATGGAGATGGAACACAGTTTGTCCAGCATTCTCACCGCAGTTGGTGACAATGCGATAGCCGTCCTTCAGATTTTCCTGCTCTGCAATTTTGGCAGCCACTTCATAAATATGGGCAACAACACTGGAATTCTCCGGTGTAATCGCTGCAGCACAGCAAATATGCTGCTTTGGAATCAACAGATAGTGAATCGGTGCAATCGGTGCAATGTCCTTAAAGACATAAACAGTTTCATCTTCATAGACCTTTGTGCTTGGAATTTCACCAGCTACAATTTTACAAAACAAACAATCTTCCATGTGACTCAATCCTCCGTAATCAAATTGCCAACAATACTGTCTACTGCCAGCAGTGCTTCATCAATCATATAAACCTTGCCAACGCCAGCCATCGCCTGTTCTGGACGACCACCGCCCTTACCGCCAGTAATGGATGCAATTCGCTGTACAATCTGTCCGGCATGTGCTCCCTTTGCAATTGCTGCTTTGGAACAAGCACAGAGCAGATTGCCCTTGCCATCCTGTACACCAGCCAATACTGCAATATAAGGTTCTTCCATTGCCTTTATCTTATCGCCCATCTTCCGGAGCATTTGCGGATTGACACCGTTCAGCATAGCAGAAATCATCTTGACACCTTTCACTTCGCTTACCTTATCAAATGCAGCCGCAATCTGTGCATCGGAAATCTTCTGATTCAGAGATTCCAACTCTCGTTCTTTTGCCTTCAATTCTGCCATTACGCTGGTGCAGCGTTCTGCCAATTCTGACACATTACCCAATTTCAGTGCGTGGGCTGCTTGCTGCATTTCCAACTGTGCAGCATCCAGCAGTTGTAAAACACCTGTGCCAGTAACAGCCTCAATCCGGCGGACACCGGAGGCAACAGAGTTCTCCGAAACAATGCGGAACAATCCAAGTTTTGCGGTATTATCCACATGCGTACCACCACAGAATTCAACAGAGAAATCAGAAACACTGACAACTCGTACCACATCACCATATTTTTCACCAAAAAGTGCCATTGCTCCCCGTTTTCTTGCTTCTGCAATCGGCAGGGACTCGGTGACCACCGGAATCGCAGCCAGAATTTTTTCATTTACCAATTTTTCTACCTTCTGGATTTCTTCCTTGCTCATCGCAGAGAAATGGGAGAAGTCAAACCGGCAAGTCTGCGGTGTCACCAGTTGACCAGCTTGATGGACATGGTCGCCCAGTACTTCCCGCAGAGCAGCCTGTAACAGATGGGCTGCGGTATGATTTCGCATAGTGGCATGTCGTACATCCGCTGCAACTGCTGCCGTGACTGTATCACCCACATGCAAATCGCCGTCTTCTACCGTTGCAATGTGCAAATAATGTCCGTCTTCATTCTTGCTGGTGCTGCTAACAGATGCTGTGCAGGAAGCAGTTGAAATGGTACCGCTGTCACCAACCTGTCCGCCGCTTTCTGCATAGAATGGTGTCTGATCCAGTACAATGACAACCTGATCTCCTTCAACAGCAACTTCTATTTCTGTCTGATCCTTATAAATTGCAACAATCTTTGCACTGGTTTCTGTGAGATGTTCATAGCCGGTAAATGTCGTTTTTTTTGCTGCAATCCGAATGCTGCTGCCAGCCCAAGAAGAACCTGCCTTTGCCAAATGATCTGCCTGAGATTTTTCCCGCTGTGCTTTTACCAGTGCATCAAATGCAGTGCGGTCTACTGATACGCCCTGCTCCGCAGCAATTTCCATCGTTAAGTCAATCGGGAAACCGTAGGTATCACTTAATTTGAATGCATTTTCCCCGGAAATGACTTTTTTCTTCGGATCAATTTGCTCCAGAATTTGCGTCAGCAATGCCATACCATTGTCTACTGTTTTTGCAAAGGTTTCTTCTTCTACCTGAACGATCTTACGGATATATGCTTTCTTCTCCTCCAATTCCGGATAAGCAGATTTGTTTTCTGCAATGACAGTATCACACACTTCATATAAGAATGGCTTTTCAATACCGATCAATCTGCCATACCGTGCGGCACGCCGCAGCAACCGCCGCAGAACATAGCCTCTACCCGCATTGGATGGCATCACACCGTCGCCAATCATAAAGGTCGTACTGCGGATATGGTCAGTAATGACACGCAGTGCAATATCTGTTTTGTCGTCTGTATGATAATTTACATTTGCAATTCTGCAAACATGCTTCATGATATTCTGTACTGTATCCACTTCAAACAGGTTATCCACACCCTGCATGATACAAGCCAGACGTTCCAGTCCCATACCGGTGTCAATGTTCTTATGTTCCATCTCAGTGTAGGTACCGTTGCCATCGCTGTTGAACTGGCTGAATACCAAATTCCAAACTTCTACATAACGGTCGCAGTCGCAGCCAACACCACAGGTGGGCTTGCCGCAGCCCTTTTCTGCCCCACGGTCAAAGTAAATTTCAGAACACGGACCACATGGACCGGAACCATGTTCCCAGAAATTATCTTCTCTGCCCAGCCGCTTCATGTGAGATGGTTCTACACCGATGTGCTGTGTCCAGAGGTCGTATGCTTCATCATCATTCTCAAAAACGGATACATAGAGCTTATCCATAGGCATTTGCAATTCTTTGGTGAAGAACTCCCATGCCCATTCGATAGCTTCCTTTTTAAAATAATCACCAAAAGAGAAATTGCCCAGCATTTCAAAATAGGTGCCATGCCGTGCAGTTTGTCCAACCCGTTCAATATCTGGTGTACGAATACATTTCTGACAGGTGGTTACTCTGACATTCGGCGGAACCGCCTGTCCCAAAAAGTACTTTTTTAATGGTGCCATGCCAGAGTTAATCAAAAGCAGACTTTTGTCCCCCTGTGGAATCAGAGAAAAACTCGGCAGCCGAGTATGTTGTTTGCTTTCAAAAAAAGACAGATACTTTTCTCTCAGTTCGTTCAATCCTTGCCACTGCATGATAAAAATGCTCCTTTTTTCGATTTATCAATAAATTTTGGATTCTAACAGAAAAAGACCCTCGCCGCCAAATGGGACGAAGGCCTTCGTGTTACCACCCAAGTTCAAAAGTACATAAATTGCTGTACTTTCCTCATTGTTCTTTAACGCAGAACTTACGTTCCCGTTTCCAGAAACAGCTCCGGAGTAGCACCTGCTGAAGCTGTACATACTTTCACCAACCGTATGCTCTCTACAACAACATCTATGCAGTCAGTTCCATCCACGCCACATGAACTTAGTATAGCAGATTTTCTTGTACTTGTCAACGTTTTTTTGCAAAAAAATACAAATACAATTTTTATTACATTACATTAAAAAATACTGCAATTAAAATAGTAAATAAAATTATATAAAAATTATCTTTCAAATATATAATGTTATTCATAGCGTAGTGCATCAATCGGATTCAAATTTGCTGCCTTCACAGATGGAATCCAGCCAAATAAAATTCCCACAATCATAGAGAACAGCACCGCAACAGCAGCGGCTGCTGGACTAATGGCAACAGGAACTTCTGCCAGCCTTGCAACGATTTTTGACAAACCAACTCCAGCCACTACGCCAAGTAAACCACCCACACTTGTCAGCACAGCGGCTTCTGTTAGAAACTGAAACAAAATATGTCGTTTCTTTGCACCCAATGCCTTTTTCAAGCCAATTTCCCTAGTACGTTCTGTAACAGAAACCAGCATGATATTCATGACACCGATTCCTCCTACCAGAAGAGAAATTCCTGCAATATAAATCAGCATAGTGTTGGTAGAACTGCTCAGTTCTTGTAAAGACTTTGCCTGCTCTAACAAGTCACGACTCTTATATTGTATGGTTTCTCCCGTATCAGAAGTCGTTATACGGGCATTTAAAAGATCGGAGGCCTGCTTGCCGACTTTTGTCATGGCATCTGTTTCTGTCGTTTTAAGCAGACAATTCTGTGGTTCATCATAACGAAAAACAATTGGCCATGCGGTATCCGGTAAAAATACCTTGCCAACTGAATGATTCGCATAGAGGTGATAGTCATCAATCGACTGAATCACTGGTTCAAAGGCACTGCTTTGTACAGCAATGCCAATCACTTTAAACGGCATGCCGTTAATATCAATCACGTTACCAACTGGATTCTCTCCAGCAAACAAGCTCTGTGCTGCATCTGTATCTATAATGGCAACATTGCTGCCTTTGGTATAATCTTCTGAACGGAATCCCTTTCCAGACTGAATATGGTAACCGGCAGTCTGAAAATAATCTGCATCCACACCCCAGACAGAACCACCTTCCAGCTTTGTATTCTGATAGAAAATAGAATCACAGTAATTTCTTATCCGATACAAAGCAACCGACTCTACATCTTTCATAGCAGATAGTTGTGTCTTCACCTGACTGGAGATCACTGGGACACCAGATGGCGGTGCTTGATACTGCATATCATATTCATATTCGCCCTGATATAATGCAACTGCAATGGTATTGTTGCCAGCTCCCACTAAATTGCTTTTGATTTGCTCGTTCGTGCCTCGAATTGTGGAAACAATAGCAATGATAGCAGCAATGCCGATGATAATCCCAAGCATGGTCAGCAGTGAACGGATTTTATGGGCAAGAATGCCCTGTATTGATAAACGAATATTTTCCAGCATAGCATGTCCCCCCTTACCATTGTACTTCGTCCGTATCTTTGGTACGAACGCCCTCTTTTACGTTTTTTCCGTATGGGAAGCAAATGCGATCGGTTTCTTCCACACCACTTTTGATTTCAATTTCTGACCCATATCGAATTTTTCCAGTCTGCACGACCTGTTTGACCAGACGATTCTGGTCATTTGCTTTCATGACATAATACTGTCCGTTTTCCTCTCGTACATATTGCAATGGCAAGTAAAAATTTTGAGAGATGGATTCTTCCATAAAGGAAAGCGACAGCCAATTTCCAACTGCAATATCATATTGCTCATTTGTTTCTGCCTGAAAGTTGTATATACTATTATTGGGATTTTCATTGTAAGGAACACTGCCATCTGTTACGGGTACATCATCCACCTCTGTGACAGTAATAGTAAAGCTATCACCAGTATCATAGGACATGGCATTAATCTCTGTACCGACTTGTAGTTTTGATAAGTTCCATTCACTGACAGTCCCTTGTACCTGAAGGCCACCAGAACCTTGAATCACCAGATATGGTTTTGTCTCCGCTTCTTTATCCGTCAAATCAGTATGCAGCTCTGTGACAACACCATCAATTAAGCTGCGTTCCATGCCGTCATCTTGTTTTTTCAATGCAGCCTGATAATCCAGATCTGCCGACTTTTTATTGAACTCCAGCGTTTTAATTTTTGACTGTTGTTTTTGAATCATAGCGGACAGTTCTTGTGATGTATACAAATAGTCATCTGATCCACTATCATCTCCCCATATGTCCTCATCAAACCATTCCTCGTCAAAATCAAAATCGTCTCCCTCATCTGGCAGAAGCATATCATCACTGTTGTTTCCGGCAATTTGGAATGTTCCATATAACACCTGACGAAAATCCACAGACAATGTCCCATCCTGTCCAATCATGACCCCCTGACTGACATTCCAATTTGCCAGTGATGCTGGAAGAGTCGTTCCGTCTACCAGCCACTGATAGCCGTCTGGTACCACCTGAAAAATAGCGTGATTTCCATTTTGCTGCAATAGCAGCAGCAAATCCATCTTCACAACGGTGTCCCGTTCACAAAGAAATAAATATGGCTGTGCTACAGAACCATCCCCCTGCACAGAATCTTCCAGCGTATCCAGAGTATTTTCCTCTAAAATAGGTTCTGTCACTGGTTCAGTTGGTTCTGTTGAATCTATCGGTTCGGTTGGTTCTACTGAATCAGTTGGATTCGTTTCTGTTGGAATTTCTCCGCTTTCTGTTGTTTCTACTTCTGATGCCGTTGTAACAATCGGTGCAGCTACCAAATTTGTCACAGGTTCTGTTTCAATAGAGCTATCTACCTCTTCGACATCATCTATATTCTCTATTAAATCATACTGCCGATCTTCTGCTGGATGCAGTGATTGCAAACGTTCCAATTCTTTTTTTGCCGTTCTCAGGTCATCTTCAGCAGCATTCACAGCATTCTTTTTCTCCTGTAATGCTAACTTTAATGAAGTCGTATCATAAGCAATCAGCGGCGTTCCAACTTTTACAGTATCTCCTTTTTTGACCAATACCTTTTCCACTACCTGCTCTTTTTCCAGCATAACATTTTGTTTGCTGCCGGTAATAACAGTTCCGTCAATGGTCATTTCATTGCCATACTCATATCCCATCATATTGACAACTGGAACAACATTGACGACTCGTTTTTCATTTTTCTGCTTTTTATAGTATGCTGCACCACCAATCCCTCCACTGCTGATCAGCAGCACACTGACAATGCAAATTGCAAGAACCTTTTTCTTTCTCATATCAATCCCTCCTCGCCCAGTCGGCCATCTCGTATGGTGAGTATCCGCTCTGCGTGAGCAGCGATCTCCGGCTCATGTGTAATCATGACAATTGTAACACCAGTTTGATGCAGCTCATGAAACAACTGCATCACCTGTTCTCCAGATGCTGTATCCAATGCACCAGTTGGCTCATCTGCCAGCAGAAGTTTGGGATGATTCATCATTGCCCGAGCAATGGCAACTCGTTGTTTTTGCCCACCAGAGAGCTGTGTCGGCAAAAAAGAAACACGATCTTCTAATCCAACCTTTATCAATGCCTCTCTAGCACGTTCTTTTCTTACTTTTGGCTTTACACCAGCATAAAGCAGCGGTAAAGCTGCATTCTCCAGTGCAGATTGACGAGGCAGCAGATTGAAATTTTGAAAAACAAACCCGATTTTTTCATTTCGGATTTTAGATAGCGTGTTTTCTGTACAGCGACTTACCTCCATACCATCAAAGAAATAACTACCACTAGTTGGTGTATCCAGCAAACCAATTAGATTCATGAGTGTGGACTTACCCGAACCAGAAGGTCCCATAATCGCAACAAATTCCCCGTGTGCCACATGAAAGGTAATATCATGCAGCACCGGTATATCACTTTTTCCCTGTCGATAAGACTTGTTAATTTGTTCTAATTTTAACATTGCTGTCACCGTCCTATTCTACATCTGCCGAAGATTCTTCTGTCGGAACTGGTTCTGCTTCATAGACTCTCGGCATGATTTCTATATCATCATCCTCCGATTCAATTCCTTCCCCTTCCACAATTTCTTCATTTTCGTCATACAGAACATCATTATCTGTATCGCCATTTTCCATCCCATCCATCTCATGGCTGGTCATATCATTGATATTTGTTGTGGTCTTCATACCTTCTTTATAATCATCTGCTGGATAGGCAATGAAATCCGTTTCTGACAGGCCGTTTTTCAGCTCAGTAATACCATATGTCTCATCCGTCTCACCGATTTCTACCAGCTTCTTTTGCAAACGATTCTTATCATCTGCTATCCAGACATATGCCTGATCACCATCCCAAACCAGAAAGTCACTGTAAATCCAAATGCCTTTATGACCGCTATTCTGCCCCATATCTGGTTCAATTAGAACATGCTGCCCCAAAAGCAAACCATCAGCACTATTTAACTTGATATAAAATGCATACTTGGAGGCGGTATTATCCGAACCACCGTCAAAGTACATCATATTATTACCGTTATCTTGCTCAGCTTCTGTGCTAATTTCTGTCACTTCACCAGACCAGCATTGATTGGCATCCACTCTGGAACGGATAATCATTTTCTGTCCCGTTATAACTTGACCAAGCTGCTGTTCGCTAAGTGTACCTTTAATGCGATAATTGCCGCTTGCTGTGATAGTCATAATAACATCGGTACCGTCTGCCTGCATTGCTTCTGGTGTTTTAACGGTTTTTATAATACCATCCATTTCAGCAGTTACTTTTGCATTGTCAATGGCATTTTGTTGCTTTTGTAATGCAATGTTTTTTACCTTAATATCATATTCTGCTTTGTCAATACTGGTTTGCAGCGTTTGAATTTGTGTGGTATAGGAAAGCTGTTGATCAGCGTCTGCCGCTGCTTTTTCTGATTCCAATTGCCGAATCTGCTCCTGATAGGAAGAAATCTCATTATTCAGCTGTTCTACCTCGATTTCCCCCTGCTCTAAATCCAACTTCATGGATTCTACATCATACAGAAAAAGAGGCGTTCCTTTTTTGACAGTATCGCCCTCTTTGACATAGATTTCTGAAATAGTTTTTGTCGTATCCGCCTTAATTTCCTTTGTTTCCTGTGCTTCTGTGACACCGCTGAAGCACATTGTTGTCAAATCTGGATTGGCAGCATTTTGCTCTGCTACTGTACTAACATAGACTATGGTTTCATCAGTAGAATCTGTTTCTTTATTCCGCCACCACCAAAAACCGCTGCCGACTGCTGCGAGAACCACAACTGCCGTGACTGCTGCAACGATTGCTTTTTTCTTACCCATATTCCAATTCCTCTTTTCTATGATTATTTTATTCGGGTGTTGTACTCAAACTGCTACACCCACAGTATAGCATAGCAAAACCTACTTGTCAAGGAAATTTCAAAAAGCTTTTCTGAGATAACTGTTATCGTTTATCTTTGCCAAAAATGAATATGATTATTGCCTTTGTGAAATTCCAGTGAAATGGTTGCAATTCTCTAGGAAATGTGATATGATAAAAGTTAAAAAGTTATATACAATCATTTTCATTCCGATGGGGAGGTACTGACACACATGACGCAACCTGTACCCTTCTTGCTACATCCAGCAGGAAAAGATTATTTATGGGGCGGCAATCAGCTGCGAACGCTTTTCGGCAAACAGATTCCCTTACAACCATTGGCAGAAACATGGGAATGCTCCACGCATCCAGATGGCTGTAGCATGGTTGCTTCTGGAATCCATATGGGACAAACACTGCAAAAGGTATTACAACAGCATCCAATGTATCTTGGGAAATATGCCAACTCGAATGGCAATCTTCCTATTTTAATCAAACTGATTGATGCTGAAAAAGACCTATCTGTACAGGTGCATCCAGATGATATCTATGCAAAAAAATATGAAAATGGACAAAATGGGAAAGCAGAGATGTGGTATGTATTAGAGGCCAAAACCGGAGCATCTCTGATATATGGCTTTTCTACTCCAATAAACCCAGATCAATTAAGTCAATATTTGCAAAATGGAACAATAGAAACTTGTCTCCAAAAAATTCCAGTAAAAAAAGGCGATGTCTTTTTCATTCCTGCCGGTACCATTCACGCCATTGGAGCAGGGATTGTGTTAGCGGAAATCCAGCAGTCTTCCAATCTCACCTATCGCTTGTATGACTATAACCGGATGGATGCACAAGGAAATAAACGACCACTGCATATTGAAAAAGCAAAAGCTGTTATGCATTTTTCCACAACCCTGCCACCAAAAACTGAACAACCAGTCATACAGAAAAATGGCTATCAACAACAATGCCTATGCAAATGTTCCTATTTCTGTACGACGCTGCTCACCATACAGACAACCTGCAAATTAAACGATGTGATGCCAAAACAGGATACATTTCAAGTGCTGCTTTGCATTGACGGCACTGGAACATTACAAAGTGTAGGAAACTCGCTGTCATTTCACAAGGGAGATTGTTTGTTCCTTCCAGCAAACTGTGATTGCAGTGTGATCCATGGAACCGCAAATCTGCTGCACGTCATTTGCTGAATCTTTATTTTTAAGGTATTAAATAAGAGGGGGAATGCTCTGCCAACATGACTGGCAAAGCATTCCCCTTTCATAAAAAATAATTTATTTACTTATAAAGTGCAGAGAAACTGGATAGTAATCTCCCCATGATTTTGGAAGAAGAACACCTGCATGCATCAATGCACTGCCAGAGTAACTTGTTCCGTCTTCCAATTGATACTTCCGGTTTGCATCCAGCCCTCGCAGGGGCACACAATACCGTACCATATTTGCTTCTGTGCGGAAAATCATACCCTGCACCAATACTTCTTTTTGATCTTCTGAAACAAACTCCCAAATTGCATAATTGTTCTCCATTGGATTACTCAGGCGATAATACTTGCCATTATGAATCAATGGAGCATATTGCTTAAACTGCTGAATCTGCTGCTGTACGGCTTCTTTTTCTGCATCAGAAAGCAAATTCAAATCCAACTCATAGCCAAAGCTGCCTGCCATCGCTGTCACAGCACGACTTTTCAGCGGTGTTATTCGACCGGTCTGATGGTTCGGTACAACGGATACATGTGAACCAACTGCTGAAGATGGATAGAAGAAAGAGGTGCCATACTGAATAATGGTTCTCTCATAAGCATCTGTGTCATCACTGCACCAAATCTGTGGGCAATAGTACAACATACCAGCATCAAACCGACCACCACCGCCACTGCATCCTTCAAACAATACATTAGGGAATGCAGAAGTTAGTCGCTCCAGCAGAGCATAAACACCCAGCACATACCGATGTGGCATTTCTCCTTGCCGTTCTGCTGGCAGCAGGGCGGTATACCAGTCACTGATGCTACGGTTCATATCCCATTTCACATAGGAAATATCTGCACTCCCCAAAATATCAGAAATTCTTTCATACAAGTAATCTTGCACATCTGGATTCGTCATGTCCAGCAGCAGCTGATACCGGCTTTGCATTGGTTTTCTGCCCGGAATTTTGATTGCCCATTCTGGATGACTACGATATAATTCACTATCCTCAGAAATCATTTCTGGTTCAAACCAGATACCAAACTGCATCCCCAATGCTGTTATCTTGGAAACCAGATTGTTCAGACCACCTTTTAATTTCTTTTCATTGACAAACCAGTCACCCAGTCCAGAGTTATCGCTATCCCGCTTACCAAACCAACCATCATCCAGTACCAGCATATCCACACCAAGTCTTGCTGCTTCCTGTGCAATATGCAGGATTTTTTCTTCGTCAAAATCAAAATAGGTTGCTTCCCAGTTGTTAATCAGAACCGGACGTTCTGCAAACTGGTATTTTCCACGACAAACGTGCTCCCGAATGGTTTTATGAAAACGGTGAGAGAGTGTTTCCAAACCAGTATCGCTGTATGAAAACATCACTTCTGGCGTATCAAAGGTTTCCTGTGGCTTCAATTCCCATTGGAACAAATCTGGATGAAGTCCCATTACTATTCTTGCCTGCCGCATTTGGTCATATTCGATTTTCGTTTGAAAACTGCCGCTATACAGGAATGCAGCACCAATACATCTTCCGTTGGTTTCCGTGCAATCTGGTGAACAAAGGATCACACTTGGATTTTGGTGATGACTGGACGTCCCTCTTGTGCTGGAACTTTCTTGAATGCCGTTCAGAAGTGGCATCCGCTCTGGCATCCGTTCCATAGCATGTCTGCCATAAAAATGTATCCACTCCCATTTGCCATACGGTAAATCCAAACAAAAACTGGATGCCTTTGTCAATTTTATCGTTGTGCTGCCCAGATTAGAAATGGAGACGCAGCGTGTTAAAATATCCAAATTTGGCAATATACCATACCGTAAAGTGACCTGTACATCGGTGGCAGTATCCTTGAGTATGATTTCCAATGTTTCTGCTTCTTCTTCCGCAGCATAGACTGCTGGAAGTCCTTTGATGGCATATTTCCCTTTCTGAATGGTGTAAGACTGATAGCGTAAATCCAGTGCGTTGCTGCCGTCTGCATGCGTCACTGCCACTGCTGGAATCCGATAATCTCCAACCCCTTCGCAAGCATATTCCTGCGGCAATGTATTTAGAGAATACGTTCTCTGATCTTCTGCTTCGTAAGGATTACCAGAAAACCCAACATCCGGATAATCCAGTAAATAAGACATGTCCCCTTCTATATTTGCACCATACCAGAGATGCTGCAATACACCATAAACATCCGCTTTCATTTGATAGGCAGTATGCTTTGTCCGAATGGTAAACAGTGTTTCCTTTCCCTCTGTAACTTGTATTGCCATAGTATACACTCCTTTGTTTTAAATCTATATACAATTCGCATCGCATGAAACGATTTTTGTTTCCATACGATGCGAATCGCTGTTACACGCTTTTATCGAATTTCAAATGCATAAGTGGAAAGATTGGCATCTAGTACGATTTTATGAGACTGATAAGTTCGAACGATTTGCAACCGGTCACCTTCAGCAGTGATGGTAATCTCTCCTTCCAACGAAAATGCCGGATGGGTATTCCGCAATTCCATCAATTTCTTCAGTTTCTGCACCACTGGACGCTTCTGCTCCTCTGCTACTTCTTCAGCACTGTAGTAATGCCGATTGATGTCACGGCCATTTTTAGTGCGTTCCATCAGAGCAATATCATTGCTCCCAGCCAGCATCCCCACATAATAAACCTGTGGAATACCCGGTGCAAAGAACTGAATGGCTCTTGCCAGCAGATAGGCATCATCATCGTTGCCCAATGCAGAATAGTAAGTGGTATTGACCTGATAAATGTCCAGATTATTGTACGCCTCAGAACTGTAAATTTTCTTTACATTTGCCCCTTGCTGATACATCTGTTCCTTTACCTTTTCAATTTCCGCATCTGGCAGCAAATCCTTCACGTCTACAATTCCAATGCCATCATGCGTATCCAGTGTCGTGAATTGATGCATCGGACAGCGTTCCAGCCATTGCTGCAAATAAACGCCTGTGTGATTGTACAATGCATGCAAGGTCAAAACTGGCAATGCAAAATCATAAATCCAGAAACCTTTATCTGCAATCTTCATGGGTATGGTATAATGTTCATGAATTTCTGGTAGAATTTCTGCACCTTCTGCTTTAACAATTGTTTCAATTTCATAGAGCAACTCCCAGATATCTGGCTCTATGAAAAAGCAGCTGGTATTTTCTTTCTTCACAGCATAAGCAAACGCATCCAGACGAATTACAGCTGCACCATGCTGACACATATCCTGTACGGTTTTGTGGATAAAATCCTTAGTTGGTTTCTTAGTAACATCCAAATCAATCTGCTCTTCGCAGAACGTACACCAGACTTTTTCTTTGCTGCCATCTGCAAATTCTGCTTCAATGTATGGTGCACGAGGCTTCCGCTTGTAGATTTTATCTATCTGCTTCTGTGTCGGCTCCCCATTTTCCCAAAAATCTCGATAACGGATGAAAAAGTCTTTATATGCAGATTGATTTTTCTTCTGCAAAAAATCCTGAAAATATGCGGAATGTGCAGAGATGTGATTCACCATAAAGTCAAACATCAAGTAATATTCTTTTCCTAATGCTTCTACATCGGCGAATGTTCCAAATGCCGGATCCACTTTGTCATAGCACATTGGTGCAAAACCACGATCGGCAGAAGACGGAAAGAACGGAAGAATATGCACACCACCAACAGCTTTCTGATAATACTGGTTCAGCAGTGTATGCAAGTCCTGCA
Source organism: uncultured Oscillospiraceae bacterium (assembly GCA_958448395.1). Lineage (GTDB taxonomy): Bacteria > Bacillota > Clostridia > Oscillospirales > Ruminococcaceae > Ruminococcus_C. Next base: position 68,692 of record CAUDDP010000003.1, read on the forward strand.
AATTGTTTCCCATGCTGTCTGCATAGGTAATCAACATAATTTCATTTTTTAATTTCATACCTCATCTTATCCTTTCACAGCACCATTTGCAACACCGTTCAAAATCTGTTTTTGACAAATGATATAGAAAATCAAAATTGGAATCAATGCCAGCAAGTAAGAGGCAAATGCCAGATTGTAATTTGTACCAAACTGTGTCTGGAAATTCAGCTGTGCCAACGGTAGTGTCGTTCCGCTATTGCCGGACATGATAACCAGCGGTGTCATAACGTCATTCCAAGTACCCAATGCTGTTAAAACAGCAACAGTTGCGTGCATCGGCTTCATCATTGGGAAAATAACTGTCCAATAAGTTTTCCAAGTCGAGGCTCCATCAATTTCTGCTGCTTCTTCCATTGCCATTGGAATATTTTTCAGATAGCCACTGTACAGCATTACATTGATAGGCATATAAAATACTAAATATAGTAGAATAACACCAAGTCGATTGTCTAAACTGAGAATTGCAGTCTCTTTTACCAGTGGCATCATTAGAATTGCAAACGGTACAAACATACCACTGACAATATAGAAGTAAATGAACCGATAGCCTTTTTTTCTTGCCATATTTCTGCCGATTACATACCCAGCCAGTGAGTGAATCAACAAAGCCAATACGATGGTGGAAACGGTAATCAGTACACTATTTCCAAGGGTATGCCAGAAATTTGTAACTCTCATCGCTTCCTTAAAGTTATCCAACTTCCAACTGCTCGGAAACGCCAGTGCACCTGCAACATCATTGGTCATTTCGCTCGGATTTTTAAATGCGATCATTACCGTCATGTACAACGGAAAAAGAATGGTGAGGCAGCCCAAGAATAACAAGACCGTAATAAGCACATTAGAGCCACCGATTTTTTTTGCCTTTCTCATAGCTGTTCCTCCTTCTTATTTGTCATCTTCAGTTGTATTACAGAGAATGCAACAATTACAATAAAGAATACTACGGCATTTGCACACTGATAACCGAACTGTCCGCCATCCATACCGTTTTTATAAATCAAGTAGGAAATGGACTCCGTGCTCTGGGCTGGTCCACCCTTTGTCAAAGACATGATTTGGTCGAATACCATCAGCATATTTTTCGTGCTCAATACCAGATTGATAGACACAAATGGCATCAGCATTGGCAGTGTCAATTTCCAGAATGTTTGCCATGGATTTGCACCATCAATCATACCTGCTTCATAAATATCAGTGGGAATGGTTTGCAAACCGGAAATGTAAATAATGGTATTCATTGCAACCGCCTGCCAAACCCCAACAACCAGTACGCCAATCCATGCGTATTTTTCACTTGCCAAGATACTATTTTCCAAGAATCCAATGTGCATTGCCTTTGCAGCTGCTGGAATGATATAAGTGAAAATAAAACTGAAAATATAACCAATGATCAATCCACCCAAAATGTTCGGTACAAAATACATGCCACGCAGCAGACTCTTGCAACGGATTTTGCTGTTCAAGCCCATTGCCAGCAACAAACTCAGTACATTGATTAAAATGGTGCCTGCTATTGCATATTTAAAGGTGAACAGATAGGAATTCAACACTCTGGAATCGGAAAAGAGATCGACATAATTTCGAAACCCAACGAAATCAAAATCACCATATCCCCTATAATTTGTGAAGCTGTAAAATGCACCTGTAATCAACGGCAGTGTATTAAACAAAAAGAACAAAATCACAATGGGCGTGATGATGGCAAAGAACGTTTTATCCTTGCTTGATGCGGCTTTTTTCGTTTTCATTTATTGTTCCCCCTTTTCTTCCTCATACTTCTTGACCTTCGCAATCAGATCCCGATTATAACGCACCCATTCCTTATCAAACCGGTTCAGGAATGTATCCACTGCATCTGCATTGCCATCCATCAGGAAAGTCTGAATCAATGCATCCGCACTCATTTCACTCGGATAATGGTGGTCATGGAAGTCAGACATACGATCTTCCTGAATATAACGCTGCATACCATCCAGCATGGAAGGCAGTGTAAATTCGCCTTCCTTACATGGTACCGCATTTTGATTATTCAAATAAATCTGAATCGTTTCATCCTCATATAAGAATCGAAGCACCTCATAAACAGCTTCCTTGTTTTTAGTTTCCTTCATAACACAAAACTGTAAGTCTACACCAGAATTCAGCACATTATCCGCTTCCTTATCATTTGCTGGAAATGTAAAGGAATCAATATTGATATCTGGATTGACCGACTGAATCTGTGGTACGGCATAACTGCCGATGACATACATGGCAGATTCCCCTCTTGCAAATGCAGTACAAGCATCATTATAGCTGTATGCATACGGATTGGGTTCACAGTAATCCAGTAGTGTCTTCATCTTTTCAGCCACTTCTCTGTAAGCAATAGAAAATGTAGTATTCCCTGCATTTACTTCGCTACAGGTATCTGGTGCTGCCAGACCAACTGCCAAAGCATTCCATGGTGCAAGACAGGTCCATGTATCTTTAAATCCAAAATAAAGAGGATACAGACCAGTAGATTGAATGTCATCGCACAGATTTGTAAACTCGTCCCATGTTTCTGGAATCTCCCAGCCATTTTCTTGGAAAATATCCTTATTGTAGAGAATACCAGCACAGTTTGCTACATATGGCAATGCATAAACGCCATCCTTTGGAATCAGCTCCAGTTCTTCTTCCATGTCCAGATAAGCCTGTTTTACATCTGCAATGCCCTCAAAGTCTGAAATATCCATAAACAAGTTGGCATCCAAAAAATTGGAATAGTTCATGTCACCACCAATGCCAACAATATCTGGATAATCCTCTCGAATCAAGCGAGTCTTCAAAACCGTTACTGCTTCATTCGGTGATTGAATTGTGAGATGGATATCATCATGCGTAGCATTAAAACGTTCCTCCATCTCTTCAAATGCTGCAACTGCTTCCGGCTTGTACTGAAGCAATTCTACCTCAATTTTTCCGTCGTGCGTTTTGCCGGTATCGCATCCTTGCAATAACAACGTGGAAAGAGAAATGCCCGCCAGAATCAAACTACAGATTGCATTTCTTTTTTTCATGGTATTTCTTCCTCCTTTTGCGTTTCGTAACGTTACTGTTGTTTTGTGACTTTATTATAACATGCCAATTTGCGTGCTGTAAATAGTATAAATCAACAGTAATCATATCATTATGCTACTTTTATGCGAATATCAAAAATTCATATTGCATTTTGGCATATTGTGTGTTATACTAGAAGCAGCAAACTTTTTAACTGTGTTTTTATGAAAGGGAAACAAAAATGAAAGACCTAATTTTTTCTGTGTTCCCAAATGAAAATTTTGTAGATCTAGGCTTATATCAGTTCGGTTGGGAACAATGCAAACCTGCACATTCCTTTGGTCCGGCGGCTCGCAATCATTATTTATTCCACTATATTATTTCTGGTACGGGTACTTTTATCTCAACAGATGAACATGGTAAAACAAATACATTTTCCATTAAGAGTATGCAGGGATTCATGATTTTTCCAAATCAGATTACAACGTATATTGCGGATAAAGAACTGCCTTGGGAATATGTCTGGATTGAATTTGACGGATTGCGTGTGAAATCCATTTTAGAATCTGCCGGTATTACTATCAAGAATCCGATTTATCGTGCAAAATCAAAGAATTTGCGGAATGATATGATGAACGAAATGATGTACATCACAAAAAATAGTCATTCTTCTCCCATTCATTTAATTGGTCATCTTTATCTATTCTTAGACTACCTTACCCGTTCCAGTGCAACCATGGCTTTTTCCAACAGTGGAAGCAGTCTGCGGGATTTCTATATTCATGAGGCATTGGTTTTTATTGAGCACAACTTTCAGAATGATATTTCCGTAGAGGATATTGCAAATGTCTGTGGATTGAATCGCACCTATTTTGGTAAAATTTTTAAAAAGGCAATTGGAAAGTCACCGCAGGAATTTCTGTTAAATTATCGTATGCTAAAAGCTACAGAACTTCTGAGGCTTACGAAACTCTCTATCAGTGATATCAGCAATGCCGTCGGCTACGCCAATCCACTTCATTTTTCCAGAGCATTTAAAAATATTTACAACGTTTCTCCAAGGGAATGGCGAAATCAAAATCAAATATTCCTATCAGAACAATCCACCTTTCCTTCAGAACATGATTTATGATATGCTAAAAATGCCTGCTTATTCTACATTAGTATTACAGTTGTAAAAAGTGAAATTTCCAATGACAAACAGAAGCAGTAAG
>CAUDDP010000004.1 GCA_958448395.1 uncultured Oscillospiraceae bacterium
TATTTTAGCACATTCTGGCTCGTTTGGCAAGTGGCTAAGTTAATGACATTGGGTTCCGGGTGGGTATCAGCTTCATTTTTTCAAGAATTAAATCCCGTTCTGCTTCCGTTACTCTGAATTTGATTTGTACCGTCCTTTTGCGTCCGTCCATGCTTTCGCTCCTTTCCATTCCGAGGGTTTGGGACACTTCCCAACAAGCAATTTTCAACCGACGCGCCGCAGCGCGGGAGGGCGAAAATACGGAAGTGGGTACCCGCTTCCTATGCTTGCTACGAAAGTTTTTCCTTACTCCCTACTACGGAGCTATCCCCGATTTTGCCAAACTTCCGCAAAAGAAAAACGCTGCAATCCGAAAAAAGATTACAACGTTTCCTAAATCTTATTCAGTTTTAAGCCGGACATTCCTATTCGCCCTCTTTTTCAACTTCCACAATCTCTTTCGCTGTTGCGGTCACAATCCGTATGCCTGTATCGCTCATTTCATCAAGGAGCGCGTCAAGCTGCCGCCGCTGCGTGTTCTTTTCCGGCGGTGTATTTAACAGGAATTGGTCTACGGATATATGGTAGCGGCGCACAAGCTCGAAAAAGATTTGCAGGCTTGGGTGCTGCCCCTTATTCTCAATGTTCGCAAGGTAGCGAGGGGAAATAAACATCTCGTCGCTTACTTTCTTGCGGCTCTCTTTGCGCTCTTTCCGCGCGTCCTTTATCGCTTGCCCTAAAGCCTTGAAGTCGTATTTTTCTACTGGTCTTTTTGCCATATTCATTCACCCTACTACATTCTACTGTTCACCTTTCTCCTTGGATATGTCTATATAGTTCCCTCAGATAGCCAGAATAATTCATAATTACAGCCTTGATATTGTTCGGCGTACCGTATATAATTATACTGATAGATTTTGCAGAAAGGACGGGTGGATTATGGAATATATGTCTTGCGCCAAAGCTGCGGCTAAATGGGGCATTTCAGAAAGACGGGTACAAAAACTTTGTGAGGGAAACCGCATACCGGGTGTTTCAAAGTTCGGGAGTGTATGGCTGATACCAAAGGAGGCCGAAAAACCGATAGACGGGCGCAGGAAAAGAGCGCGGACTGACAGTAGAAAAACAGAAAGGATGTGTAAAGATGACATATAATTGTTTGATTATAGACGATGAAAAGCTTCTGGCAGACAGTACAGCGGAATATTTTAATTTGTTTGGCGTGAAAACAGCCATTGCATACAGCGTTTCGGATTGCAGAAACTTTTTTAGGGAAAATACAGCAGAACTACTTTTGTTGGATATCAACCTCGGTGACGGCAGCGGTTTTGAACTGTGTAAGGAGCTGCGGGAAACTACCCAAATTCCCATTCTTTTTATCTCTGCCCGAACCAGCGACGACGATCAGATCATTGCCCTCAGCATCGGCGGCGATGATTATATCCAAAAACCCTATTCTCTCAGTGTTCTTTTGGCAAAGGTCAGAGCGGTGCTGAAACGGTATGGAACGAGGGAAACGGCGAAATACGAGGATGGGCGTTTGACTGTGGATTTTGGTGCAAGACAAGTCTTTGTTAATGAAACTTCTGTAAAGCTGACGTCTCTTGAATTTAAGCTGCTGGCATATCTGATGCAAAACGCAGGGCGGATGATCTCAAAGCAGGAGCTTTTTGAAAAGGTCTGGGAAGATAAATTTACAGGTGACGGGACGCTGAACGTACATATCCGCAAAATCCGCGAAGCGATTGAAAAGGAACCGGGTAATCCCCAATACATTCTTACCGTCTGGGGAGACGGCTACCGGTTTATGGGGAAAAATACATGAAAAACCGCATTTTTTTCGGCGCTATAATTGCCCTCTTCCTGATTGAATTTGCCGTTCTCCTGCTGTTTGCACTTCCAAAAGAAGAAAAAATGTACGATACGGTGGCGGCCAACGAGACAGTGCAGACCATCCAAAGAAATTGGAATTCACTTGAAAACCATAGCAATCCGACTTCCCTTGAATATGTTGTTCTTGACTTATGCGGAACAGTTTTGTATAGGACAGAAGCTGGACTCAGTGAAAGTATAAATGCGGCAATCAGTCATAAGGATACCATTCTCGATATTGAAGTGGACGGAGCCGTGGTCGGTAAACTCATTATTTACAACAACGATGCAGCGGTTTTCCAATCGGAAAAACAGACAGTTATTTTTGCTGTCATAGCGGTAATGGTTCTGCAATGCGGTATCGGTGCGGCATATTTTTTCTATTTGCGCTGTGTTGTGATAAAGCCTTTTCATAAACTGAAAAATTTTGCAGAGCGTATTGCGGGAGGTAATCTGGACATTCCGCTGGAAATGGATCGGCAAAATTTATTCGGTGCCTTTACCGAAAGCTTTGATCTGATGCGCTCCGAGCTGAAAAAGGCGAGGCTGGCCGAAGCGAGGGCAAACGCAAGCAAAAAGGAATTGGTAGCTAAGCTGTCCCACGATATTAAGACGCCGGTTGCCAGCATCAAGGCGGCCTCTGAGGTGGGCGCGGCATTGTCGCCGGATGAAAAAAACAGGGAGAACTATGTGCAGATCATTCGCAAAGCCGATCAGATAAACACCTTAGTGACCAACCTGTTTTCCGCCACATTGGAGGAACTGCAAGAGCTTTCTGTCACACCGTCAGATTTGAAAAGCGGAGAGCTGCGGGATTTGCTTGTGAATGCCGATTATTTGCACCGCGCTAAGATACCACCGATCCCCGATTGCCTGCTATTTGCGGATAAGCTCCGTTTGCAGCAGGTGTTTGACAATCTCTTTGCCAATTCCTATAAATATGCTGATACAAATATAGAAGTATCCGTATGGATTGAGGAAGACTATATGACTGTCAGCATGGAGGATCACGGCGGCGGTGTGGACGTGTCCGAGTTGCCGCTTCTGAAAGAAAAATTCAAGCGGGGCAGCAACACGAAGGGTATCGACGGTGCAGGCTTGGGACTGTATATTTCCGATTATTGCATGAAAAAAATGCGGGGACGACTCGATATTGAAAACGGGCAAAACGGTCTGAAAGCGACTGTTTGGATCGCTCTCAGTAGTACGATTTAAGGGATATTTAAGGATTGCATAAAGACAGTTAAGAATTGAGAAAGTAAAATAGAACGTGTAAAAAGGAGGGCTTAACGTATGAAAGAAATTCTATTAAGGACTGAAAAACTAAGTAAGTCCTTTTCAAACGGCGGCGCCATACAGCACGTTCTGAAAAATATTGATCTGCAGCTCTGCAAGGGCGATTTTACCGTTATCATGGGCGCAAGCGGCGCCGGAAAGTCCACGCTGCTGTACGCCCTTTCAGGGATGGACACCCCTACCCTGGGCAAGATCACGTTTGGGGATAAAGTCATTTCCGATTTATCTCAGGACGGCCTTGCCATATTCCGCCGGGATCACTGCGGATTTGTATTCCAGCAGATTTACCTGATCGACGGCATGAGCGTGATGGACAATGTGCTTTCCGCGGGACTTCTCGTGAACAAAGACAAGAAAGCCCTTGTGCGGCGTGCCAAAGAACTGTTTGCGGCAGTGGATATTTCCGAAGAAACACAGAACAAATTCCCTACGCAGATTTCTGGCGGCGAAGCCCAGCGTGTGGGAATTGTCCGCGCGCTGATTAACAGTCCTGAAATTTTATTTGCGGACGAACCCACGGGTGCGCTAAATTCCAAAACAGGACTTGATGTTCTAAATACGCTTACCAAGTTCAACGAACAAGGTCAAAGTGTGGTAATGGTAACTCACGATATGCGTTCCGCCCGTCGTGGCAATCGTATTCTCTACTTGAAGGACGGTGTGATTTTAGGCGAATGTAATTTAGGCAAATATGCGCATGGCGACACAGCAAGGCACGAAAAGCTCTCCGTCTTTTTGAAAGATATGGGGTGGTAACATGAGAAAAAGCTTTTTGATTGCTCGCTCCAATATACGAAAAGCGAAAGGACAAACCATAGCCATTATCGTGCTGATTCTGCTTGCGGCGCTGATGCTCAATCTTTGGCTGATGCTTTCTATGGACTACAAAGCCAACTTTGAACGATACCATGACCAGCTCAATGCCGAACATGTTACGCTTTCCATGGATGGCGATCAGGCCGAAGTCCGGGAATTTCTGTCCCAGACGCTGGAAAATGACAGCCGCACCGCAGAATACCGATTGGACAGTTGCCTGAGTATGACCGGCGTATTCCCGTATAACGACGGCGAAATGAACGGCTGGCTTGTCTTTTTGCCAAAGGACACTGCCCTTTCCCGCCCCATCGGCAAAGCCGAAATCGTGGAGGAAAACGATCTGGCCAGCGGCGTGTATCTGCCCATGCTCTATAAGTCCGATGACATTCAGATTGGCAGTCCAATCGAAATAAGTATTGGCAGTCATACATTGGAATACACAGTTTGCGGTTTCTTCAACAGCGTGATGATGGGCTCTCACAACTGTGTCATGACAGAACTCATCCTTACTGAAGATAAGTACGACGAGCTTGCGGAGCTGGGGTACGCACCGAAAGCAACGCTGTGTTCCGTGCGTTTGCACGATAAGGCGGACAACTTGATTTTTGAAGTGGACCTGAAATCTGCCGTTTCAGAAAAGGTTCCCAATACGCATATGCTGGGCAATTGTTACGACATCGTTGCGCAATCCCGCTATATTTCCCAGTCGATCTGCTCCGCTGTCATGGGTGTCATGGCGCTGCTGGTGCTGCTGATCGCGCTTGTTGTGATTGCATCGAATATCATCAATTACATTCAGGTCAACATGAAAAATCTGGGCGTGCTGAAAGCCGCGGGCTATACGTCCGGGCAGTTGATCGGTTCCCTGCTCTTGCAGTTTTTAGGGCTGGCTTTTCTGGCGGCCGTCGTTGGCGCGGGGCTTTCTTACAGCCTGTTCCCAGCAGTCAACGCCATGATGATCTCCCAGACGGGGATACCTTACGCCATCCGTTTTCTGCCGCTGCCGTTTCTGCTTTCCCTTCTGATTTTGTGCGGTAGCGTTGCCACCGCCGTATGGATGGCCGCACGGAGAATGAAAAGGATAGAGCCCATCGCCGCTTTACGGGCGGGTGTTCAAACACACAATTTCAAGAAAAACCATATCCCGCTGGAACAGGCAAAAGTGCCGCTGCATCTCGCGCTGGCGTTAAAAACAACGCTTTCCGGCGTTAAGCACAACGTAACCGTGTGCATCACCATGCTGGTTCTGTCCCTCGTCGTGGCCTTTTCGGGGCTGATGACGGAGAATGTCATTGCCGACTTTACGCCTTTCATGAACCTGATCGTAGGCGAAACTGCGGATAGCTCCATCAATGTAACAACACAAGCCGAAGATGTATTTTTACAGGCGGCAAAAGAGGACAGCCGGGTGGAAAAGACATATTTGTACACCACCATCAATGTGTCTCATGTGGGCGGCGTGGAACTGGTGGCCGCACTGTGCGATGATTTTTCAGAAGTCAATAATCAAAATGTTATTTTTGAAGGGAGATTCCCGAAATACGACAACGAAATCGCCATCGGCGCACTGTACGCCGATGAAAAAGGTTTTATGGTCGGAGATGAAATCGAGATCACGGCCAACGGCGAAACCGGATCATATTTAATCTGTGGCTTAACGCAAATAAGCAACTACTTGGGCCGAGACTGTCTTTTGACAAGGCAGGGCTACGAACGGCTCGGCATCCTATCCAATGCAAGTTACTATCTCAATCTTACGCCCGGAACCGATATTGACGCATTTAATGCGGAAATGCAGGAGCGGCTTGCGGAAAACGCCAACGCCACGAGCAACATAAAAACCAACATGGAAAGCGTAGGCAGGGTTTATATCTCGCTTATGACGGTCATCGTAATTGCAATTCTGATCCTTTCCGCAATGCTCATCGCCTTTGTGCTTTACCTGTTGGTGCGCACCATGCTGAATGATAAAAAACGCGACTACGGCATTTTGAAATCCCTCGGATTTACTACCGGGCAGTTGATCCTGCAAACGGCGCTGTCGTTTATGCCGGCTGTGATTCTTTCGTCTGGTGTAGGGCTTGTGATAAGCAGCCTTACAATAAATCCACTGTTAAGCCTGTTTTTAAGAGCGCTCGGCATCGTAAAGTGCGCGTTTCCCATCCCCATGGGCTTTATCATGGTCGCGGGTTTTGGGCTTGTCGTATTCGCCTTTTCGATGGCGTGCCTGTTGTCTTTGAAAATTAGGAAAATTTCTCCGAGAGCATTGCTTACAGGAGAGTAAAAGAGTGAGTTATCATGAGAAAAATAGAATGGATACGTTGCCCTGTCTGCGGGAATAAAACAAGATTGCAAATGCGGGAAGATACGGAACTGAAAAACTTTCCACTCTACTGTCCGAAATGCAGACAGGAAAGTTTGATTGACGCTAAGGATTTACAGGTAACAGTGATTAAAGGGATTGAAGTAAAAACACAGAACTGATTATCAAAGTGACAAATCGGAAGTTTGTTGGAGGATAGAATATGAAAATTAAAGCTAAAAAAGTGGGAGTAGCTTTGCTGTCTGCTTTGATTACAGTATTCATATATATTCTATTGCATGAGTTAGGACATATGATAGTCATGCTGTCGGCAGGTGCAACCATTACGGATTTTAGTATATTTACAGCTCACGTTCGTGGGATTGGAGGACATTATACTAATCTATCAAATTTATGGCTTCACGCAAATGGAGCGTTGTTGCCTGTAATTGTGGCATTGATATATGCTTTGTTCTATAAAAAGGATGCAGAGAGTGTATTTTATCACCTGTTTTCGTATATGTTTACGCTCATACCCATTGTGTCTTTATTTGCATGGGTAATCATACCATTCCTTTATATACAGGGAAATGCACCTGTTGGCGATGATGTAACAAATTTCTTATATAACTTTTCCCCAAATCATCATCCTTTAATTGTAAGTGCAGCTGCTGTGTTAATAATTGCCGCTGGGGTGACAGCAATGATTAAAAGAGGTATTTTTAGGAAGTTTATCTTAGCAATAAGAAATCAATAGATTCTCGATTTGTAAGGGAGGTATATATGAACAATACTTGGTCAGAAAATGTGCAGGGTATAATGACACTGTATCTCAGTCGAAAGCTAAGATTTGACGATGTGTTCTCTGAACAGTATAAAAAATCGTTTGATCTAAATAAAAACTTGGATATAAAGATTTTAGAGATCGGATGCGGTCCCGGAGCACTTGCGGAATCATTACACAGATGGTATCCCAAGGCGCAGATTACTGCAATAGACAGGGACAGCAATTTCATTTCTTTTGCAAAAGAAAATATCAAGGGGATTGAATTCAGCGAAGGAGATGCCACACAGCTTCCGTTCTGTGATCAATCATTTGATGTCACAATTTCCAACACTGTTCAAGAGCATATTGAACCGACTGCATTTTGGAGTGAACAGCGGCGTGTATTGAAGCCAGGTGGTGTGTGTCTTTGCCTTTCCGCAAGAAAAGGTCTGCATTGTGCCGCACCATGCTTAGAAATGACGCCCGAAGAAAGAGAATTTTGGGAAAATTGTTCGCAGCCAAATGACGAACTGGATAAGTACGGTGTTTGCAGATTTCCAATGTCTGAGGCAGAACTTCCTGCATCAATGGAGCAAAACGGTTTTTTAAACGTAACAACCGGTTATGCAATCATTGATCTCACCCCGGATGCACCGAAGTATTCCGCACAGATGGCGGAAACAATGATTGAAGCAATGCGGCAAACTAATTTGGAGGCGATTCAGTCTATTCATTCAAATCAGGCAGAAAAAGCCATATCAGCCGTAAATTCCAAATATGATCAGCGGCTTCGCTTGTATCGTGAAGGAATAAAGCAGTGGGATACATCGGTTTCGGTTACAATGATAATTCGAGGAACAAAACGATAACTTCCAGTTTGTCTTGTATTTTAAAAAATAATAAGCCCATCTGCATAACAAATTCGGCATTTAGAGGTTACAAAATATTAAGCATAAAATAAAGAAAAGAGGCGAATAGCATGAGCTTTGAAGATTACTGCAAGAGTAAAGGGATAGTGGTTGACACTGAAAAGATTGTTTTTACGGAAAGAGGAGAGCGCGATAAGAAAAGAACTCATATCACTGTTGAAATGATTCAAGATGCCATTGCCAACCCCACAAAAATTGAGCAAGAGAATGATAAGATATTTATCGTTCGTGCTAAGAAAACCCTAAAAACGAAATTAGAAGTCCGAGATGATTCCGCCATTTTGATTCATTGGATAGAATACAATAAAGTTCAGTTCTTTGGTTAAAAGGTCAACTTTGAAGATTTTGTACACCCCGGTATTGCATTCCCGAGTGTATTTATGGATAACCAAAGGTTTTAGGATTTGATTTTAGGGTCCGCAGAATAAGTATAGTTTGATATATTCCTACATAAATTGGTCTTCTATCTTTCTATGCTGTGGATTATATATAGTCTTTTATGCGGTATCCTGTCTCATCGCTAAAAAGTAAAGCGAGACAAATAAATTCCAGTTTGGCGAGCAAGGCGATTATCAGAAAGGGCTAATATGAAGAAAGAGATGTGTAGAATAAATGATGGAAAAATGGCTGAAGGCGTTTGTGGCGGTTTTGCGAAATACTTCGGCATAGATGTGAGCATTGTGCGCTTCATCTGGCTGTTGCTCTGCTTGGTAGGCGGCTTCGGAATTTGGCTTTATCTTATCTGCACTATTGCAATGCCTAAAGAACGAGATTAAAAAGTATCATCAAGGAGCCAGACGCACAGACGCAGAGCCGATGAACTTGTGAGTAATCATAGTTTGTCGGCTCTTTCTTTAGATCACAAAAAATCTGCCGGACGACGGCAAAAGAAAAAAAGCCGTCGCAGAGCAGACATATTTTCACGCGCCTATTACAAATTCGGCGGCTTTGATTTTCAGAGCCGCCGTTTATTTTTGTCTATTCGACGACCCTTGACTATGTAGACATGGCGGCTAAAGGAGGTAGCCGCCATGATGTATAAGGCATATCGACAAAGTACGACCATTTTCTACTTATCAAAAAAAGCCCGACCGCCGCCGGGTATCTTTCTACCCATGAGTATGAACTATCAAATCATCTAAATACCGCAGTTAATTCCTATGCGCTCGTCCGAGCTTTTTCGGACGGGCGCATTTTGTCTGCTCAAAAACTTTTTAAAAAAATTTGCTGTTCCAGTTGGCAAAATTTCGGTGCGTCCGTGGAGGGCAGCCGAAAAGGGAGAAATAACCCGCCCCCGGGAAAGAAAGGGGGTGAGAACATGAATCCTAATCGGTTTGAATGGCAGACCAGATGTGAGTTTAATGCATACTGCAAGCACTCTTTACGCAATGAACTGATTGACGCTCTGCGGGAACGCAAAAGCCGGAAACGGCGCGAAGTGAATTTTTCAGACCTTGCCCCACATGAGGAAAAGCAGCTTTATACCATTGACAGATATTTTGTCAACGAGGAAGAAGAAGCCTTTTGTGCGGGTGGTTTGAAGATAACCGCGAAGCTGTTGGCTGACGCGCTCCATTCCCTACCGGACGAAAAACGGCAAGCCGTACTACTGTACTACTTTTTCAGCATGACGGACGCAGAAATCGCGGAAGTGATGAAGATACCACGCAGCACAGTACAGTATCGCCGGACAAGCTCTTTTGAACTGCTAAAAAGATTTTTGGAGGAACGCGCTGATGAATGGAACGAATTTTAACGACGATGAGCGCGGCTTATTACCTTTCCCAGTCATTTTAGCCGCGACAAAGGGCGACCCTGACGCTATGAAAATTGTTTTGCAGCATTACCGAAGCTACATAGCCCACCTGTCTATGACAAAAATCCGCGACGAAAGCGGCAATAGCTACTGGGGCATAGACGAGGACTTACGAGAACGGCTGCAAGCAAAGCTCATGCAGGCTGTCCTTAATTTCAAAGTTTATAAGGACTAAGCCATAATGCGGAGAGTTTACCCTTTTCCTCTCTGCACTGGCTGATGAAGCACCTTGACAAAGAAAGCGACGCAAGATAACGGCGACGCAGTATAGGGCAAATCGGGTACGTCCTTTTTGCGCTGAGCCATACAGAGGGTGCGCCATGACGCTTTTCCTATTAGGATGAGCCGAGCGAGAAACACCGCGACGGGAAGCGAGTTAGCAGCTTGCGGGCGACGACACGCATTGAGGGGAGATAAGCCTTTACAGCCACAGTCCGAGCGTTAGAAGCGTCGCAGGCAATGGGTAAAGCTGCCTTAAATGAGCAGGGGTGAAATTCCCGCGAGGTTGTGCTGACAGCCGCCCGATGAAAGCCCACTTTTCGTAATTTGACCTTTTAGCCATTTTATGAAAGGGGGTATTCCTATGGCAAAAAAGGAAACTGGAAGCCCCGCTATCCCTGTATTCCCTATGCTAAAGACCGTTGAGCAAATGAGCAAAGTTAGCGGTATCGGGGAAAATAAACTGCGCGAGCTTATGGATAGCGGCGAGCTTGAATATATACAGAATGGGAACCGTCGTTTGATAGCTGACGCTGCTATTTGGGACTGGTATCACAGAGCAAAGACAGCAGCAAAGCCCCCGGCACATCAAAGGGGTTAAGCTATGGCTATATCTGCAAGACAAGTAAAGAATAAACGCGATAGTAACGGTGTGTTGACCGGGCGACCGGGAACCGTTTACGACGTGAATATAAAGTACACCGCCCCAGACGGGCGAAAGAAATCCTATGCTAAGAAAGGCTTTGCTACCAAAAAGGAAGCAACGCAGCATGAAGCAGAAATGAAAACGAAGCTCCAAAATCCGGGGCAAATCGCTTCCATTGCTTCACAGCGAAAACAGACCGTTGCAAGCTACCTTAATGATTGGGTGGAAAGCTACGCAAGAGTGAACTTGCGCCCCTCTACCTATGACGGGTACAAAAGAACCATTGCAAACTACATCAATCCATATATCGGCGGCGTTTCCCTTAATCAGCTTACCCCCGCTATGGTAGACAAAATGTTTCAGCAGATTATCGACAAAGGTTTGAAACCGTCCACCGCAGCCGGGGCTAAACGTGTTTTGAGTGTGGCGTTGAGCCACGCCCGGAAATACCGCTATATCGAAACCAACGCGGCAAAGGACACACTTACGAAGTTTGGAAAGAGCGACAAGACGCCCGATCCCTACACGCCGGAGCAGGTAAAAGCACTCATGCAGCGCGTCGAGGGCACCGTTTGGGAAATGCCTGTTATTTTAGGCGGGCTTTATGGTATGCGCCGTTCTGAAATCTTGGGCTTGCGTTGGCGCAATGTAGACTTGGAAAACAACACCTTTGACGTTTCCGAGCAGCTACCCTTTAAGGTGCCGCCGAAAACAAAAGTCATTGAGGAAATGGCACCGCCGAAATCCAACGGGCGAAAGCTGCCTATCACAGAGCTTGCCCGCCCGTTCTTTCTCAAACAGTTTGCCATGCAGGAAGCACAGCGCGAACAGGCAGAAAAGGACGGAAAGCCTTACTACGACAATGACCTTGTTGTGGCGAAGCCGGACGGTTCGCCTATCTCCGCGTCGTGGGTATCTTCACAGTTTGGCAAGCTGCTTGAAGATTTGGATATGCCGCATATCCGCTTTCACGATTTGCGCCATACAGCGGCTACGAATATGCACCAACTGACAGGCGACTTCTATACAGTAGGCGAAGTGTTAGGACATACACTTGCGGGTATCGGCGTATCGCTTGGGCTGTCTATGAACTTTGAAGCTGTTACCGCCCGTTATGTGGACGTGCGGCTTGAACGCAAAAAAGAAGTCCTGGACGCTTATCATGGAGCAGTTAAGCAGGCTGACCCGGCAAAGGCAGAGAAAGCCGAGCCGAAGAAAACAAAGAGCGCAGCAAAGAAAAAGAGCAGCGATATGGAGCTTTAACCGCTGTATCTCTTTACTGCTTCTTATATCACTTTATAGCCCCGCGTGGGATTTGGGCACCATTGGGCACCATTTACTGAAAATACACCACAAAAACAGGCAATAAAAGAAACGCCGAGAACGTGCAAAAACATAGTGTTTATGCGGGTTTCCGGCGTTTTCTAATCCCTCAACCGACCTAAAATCATCTCGTGCGAGAGAGAAAAATTCTACTATTTTTTATCCGTTTTCAGCGGGTATGTCAACAGCGTTATGTTTTTTATGCGGTTACGCCATACTGTGCCCGATATGCCAACATCGCATCCAAATATTCCTTACCCGGAATCACATCATTCTGAATGGCAGCAATGATATCTTCCATGTTGACAATGGCATACACTGGCACACCATATGTCTCATAAACCGTTTGTACTGCTGATTTCTCCCCCTGCAATGCTTTTTCCATTCGATCTACAGTAATCACCATCCCGATAATATCTACCTTTGCAGCACCGGTCAGCTTCGGATACACCTCTGCCATTGCCTTACCGGACGTCATAACGTCTTCAATGATGACAACCTTATCCCCATCTTGCAGCGACTTTCCGACAAACATACCACCCTCGCCGTGGTCTTTTACTTCCTTGCGATCAAAGCAATACCCAACTTCTTTCTCATATTCCGTTGCCATTGCAACTGCTGCACTGGTTGCTAACGGAATGCCCTTATAAGCTGGTCCAAAGAGCGTGTCCGGCTCTAAGCTGTGCTCCTGCATACAAGCAGCATAGTACTTACCAAGCTGTGCCAGCTGCTTGCCGGTTTTATAATTCCCAGTGTTGATGAAATACGGTGCCTGTCTGCCACTCTTCAGTGTAAAAGACCCAAATGTCAAAACACCACAATCCACCATAAACCGAATGAATTCCTCTTTGTACGTCATAATGATACTTCCTCTCTTTTATGATAAAACAATTTAATATCCGCTATTCCCCTTACAGAAAGGGACAGCTTTTTATTTTTATTTCAAGATATTGTATCCAAATCTGCCAACCACAACGCCCGGCTCGCATCGCTCGGCATCCGCCAGTCTCCTCTCGGCGACAACGTCACACTGCCGACCTTCGGGGCATCCGGCAAACAGGAACGCTTGAATTGCTGGGAAAAGAACCGTCGGTAAAAACTACGCAGCCATTTCAGAATCACAGCCGCTTCGTACCGCTCCCCCAGTGCATACACTGCCAGCCGATAAATTTTAGACGGTGTAAATCCAAATCGCAGCACATAGTACAGGAAAAAATCATGCAGTTCGTAAGGCCCTACCAAATCCTCTGTCTTCTGTGCAATCGTACCATCTGCCTCTGGCGGCAACAGCTCCGGACTCACTGGCGTATCCAACACATCCAACAGCACTGCTCCCAAACCAGCATTGGTCTTGCCTGCTTCATATTGTACCAGATACCGCACCAGTGTCTTTGGAATGGAAGCATTCACAGCATACATACTCATATGATCCCCATTATAGGTTGCCCAACCCAGTGCCAGTTCTGACAGGTCGCCCGTGCCAACTACAATCCCACCACATTGATTCGCCAAATCCATTAGAACTTGTGTGCGTTCTCTTGCCTGACTGTTTTCATAGGTGACATCATGCACCGATTCGTCCTGTCCAATATCAGCAAAATGCTGTCGAACACTTTTTTGAATGGGAATTTCCCGCAAGGTGGCACCATATGCCTTTGCAAGGCGGCAGGCATTCTGATAGGTACGGTCTGTTGTTCCAAAGCAGGGCATCGTTACCGCAAGAATGCCATCCCGTTTCAAACCCAACCGATCAAATGCGTGTACCATGACAATCAATGCCAGCGTAGAGTCCAGACCGCCGGACAAACCCACGACCGCATGACGGCAGCCAATGTGCTGTAGACGAGTTGCCAGACCGGTTGACTGCAAAGTCAAAATGGTTTCGCAGCGTTCGGAAAGTTCCTCTTTTCCGGTTGGCACAAATGGAGTTGGTGATACAAACCGATTCAAAGCCGTTTCCGTCTGTGGCATCGAAAAAGCAGTGCAGACAGTTGTCATGGGCAGTGGCTGAAAGGTACTGGAACGCTGCCGTTCTGCGGTCATTCTCTGTAAATCTACTTCCGCACAGAGCAAGCCATTGGAAAATAAGTCGGACTGTGCCAGAATAGAACTGTTCTCCAAAATCAAATTGTGTCCGGCAAAGACCATATCCTGCGTGGATTCTCCCATACCAGCATCGGCATAGGCATAGGCACAGAGAAGACTACCAGATTTTGCTTGTAGGATGGTACGGCGATAAGCAGCCTTTCCAATGATTTCGTCACTGCAAGAGAGATTCACGATTAACGTTGCACCCATACGTGCCATACGCACCGATGGCGTATCAGCTGCCCAGACATCTTCACAAATTTCCACACCAAATGTAAAATCTGAATTTTCCTGACAGGTGAACAGCTGTTCTGCTCCGAATGGACAAGCTGCAATTCCATCCGCCTGCCAAAAAGTGCTGTTCTTTGCTGGTATCCCACTGGTAAAATGCCGCTGCTCATAGAATTCCCCATAATTAGGAAGATGCTGCTTCGGCACAACCCCCAGCACTGTTCCCTGATAACAAACCGCTGCACAGTTATAAAGTGCCCCTGCGTGCCGAATTGGCAGCCCGACAATACAAATGCAGGAAAGGTCTTTCATTTCCTGCAAAATGGTATGAAGTGCCTGCAAAGCACCATCCAGTAAAATTTGCTGTAGAAACAAATCGCCGCAGGTATAGCCCGTCAAGCAGAGTTCTGGAAATACCACCAGCTTAACCCCTTGTGCAGCTGCTTTTTTTGCTATTTCAATAATTTGCATTGCATTATAGTTACAGTCTGCCACACGAAGCGGCGGCGTTGCACAGGCAATCCGAAAAAATCCGTCTTTCATCGTCCTCTCCTCTTTCCAACACAATTTCTTTTCTCTATTATACCGAAAAAAGCAGAAAGATGCAAGTGTATTCTGTAATTTATCACAGAAATCTATTTTTGTATTTTCTCTCACGGATAACGGTCTCACCTCCGCCGGCAGAATCGCTACGCTGTCTGCCTGTGTCCGCTGTCCGCCGTTGTAAGTTGTACAAACTTACAGTTTTGTTCCTCTAAATTTCTGTATTCTGTATCGTTTCGTTATTTTAGAGGGCGGACAGCGGCAGCCTGTTTTTCCTTCCGTTACCAAAACTCTAATTACAGCGTTCCGCAGGGGACAGCTTGTTCCCTGCACCCTTCCGCCAAGCTGAATCAGCTTGACCATAGTTGCCATTCGGCAGAGCAATCCACGCCATAAAAAATGAATTTCTGTAAGTTTATCCACTGCTCCTGCATCTCTCTTTAAAACAGATGAAATTTCACAAAATACAAATTGACAGCAATCAGGAAATGTGCTATAATCATAAAAAATGCGTCATTCTGTTTGCTATTTCTCACCATTTCGACAATATCACAACAGAATAGAAAGGACTTAAAAATGGCTATGGAAACAAAAGAACCGCAGGAAAAAAAGAACTTTGTCTCCCGTTTCTTTGGAGAATTTAGGGAATTTATTGCAAAGGGCAATGTATTGGATATGGCAGTCGGCGTAGTTGTTGGCAGTGCCTTTACAGCAATTGTCAATGCACTGGTTGACAATATCTTAATGCCGTTGGTTGGTGCCATCATCGCTGGTATTAACTTCCAAGACCTTGGTTTCCACATTCCGTGGGGCAATCATCCATACATCAACATCGGTGCATTTTTATCCGCTGTGATCACCTTCCTGATTACAGCATTCTGTGTCTTTTTGATTGTAAAGGCATTCAATACCATGCGAAACTTCCGAAAAAAAGAGGAAGAAAAGAAGGAGGAACCAGCAAAAGTGGCTCCCGATATTGCCTTGCTCACAGAAATCCGCGACCTCCTGAAAGCACAAGAAAAATAATACTTTTACAAAATGGAGTAATATAATGCAAACAGAACGAAAAGCATTGAAAAAAATATGGATTTCCTATTGTATTTTCTTTTTTGCAGTATGGAGTGTATTCCACTTTTTTGTTGAAGGTTGGCTGGATCGAACCATCACAATCGAATGGCAAAATCAGCTGATCAAATCTGGGCTAATTAAAAATCTTGTATGGACCCTGCCTGCATGGTTATTGTTACAGCGATATGCAGAAAATGCCTACGTCAAGCCAAAGGTATTATTCCGTTTTCACAGAGATTGTTTCAAATGGCTATGGGTATTTGTGTTATTTGCCATTTATCTTTTAATTGGTGCATATCGACAACATGGCAGTTTGCAAATACAACCCGATTTTGGTGTAGCATCTATAATTATCGTGCTTTTCGTCGGACTTACAGAAGAAATGGTATTTCGTGGATGGCTATTGAATGTAACCTATTCGGACAAAAATAAGTGGCTGGCAATTGGTGCAAATGCGGTGCTGTTCCTAATGATTCATTTTCCAACATGGATTATGGACGGTATTTTTGTCAGCAGCTTTACTAGCTTTGGATTTGTCTGCATTTTGGTTTTGAGTGTGATATTCAGTCTTGCTTTTATTAAGACAAAAAATCTGCTTCTGCCGATTGGACTGCATATGTTCTGGGACTTATTGATGTTTTTATTTTATTAAGAGATAAAGAGCCTATCTCATCAACAAATAACCCACTGCCGATGGACATTTCACCGACAGTGGGTTTTGTACTATAATCTTTTCTATTTACTTCTTCCTTTGCTTTCCACACCCCTTGTCAAATGCCGGATTGCAGCAATAGAAATTCTTGCTGTTCAACTCATCCTGCACTTGCCGCATGGCTTCCCCAAATCGTTGGAAATGCACGATTTCCCGCTGTCGCAGGAACTTGATCGGATCCCGTACATCTGGATCATCGCATAAACGCAGGATATTTTCGTAGGTGGAACGTGCTTTTTGCTCTGCGGCTAAATCCTCCGTCAAATCCGTAATCGGATCGCCTTTGGACTGAAAATAAGCTGCTGTAAACGGCATACCGGATGATCCCTGAGGATAAATGCCAGCAGTATGATCCACAAAATATTCTGCATAACCATCTGCCAGAATCTGCTCCGGTGTCATGTCTCTTGTCAGCTGATACAAAATCGCTGAAACCAATTCAACATGTGCCAGTTCCTCAGTTGCTATATCTGTCAAAACACCCTTTACTTTGTTATTTTTCATTCCATACCGCTGATGCATATATCGCAAAGAGGCAGATAATTCTCCATCTGGCCCACCTAATTGGGTAATAATAAATTTTGCTAGCCTAGGATTTGGCGTTTTAATATTCACAGGATACTGTAATTTTTTCTCATAAACCCACATCTTAATTCGCCTCCCGTTCCCATGGCCATGGTGCATCTGTCCAATCCCAACGCTCAGTTGTATTCGACTGGCACGCCTGAATCGGACCATATTTCTCTGTATACATCTTTTCTGCTTTTTTCTTCATTTCTAAATGCTTGCGGTACTGCTCCATTGCCCGTTTACAGTTTGGATGCGTATCCAGATATAACTGCAACTCATAGAGTACAAAATCATATTGCTGAATGCTCCGTAGCAATAACTCCCGTTCACGCATTCTGCTCACCTCCCGGACAAAACGGCTTGTGCAACTGCGGGAAAATTGTTCCCTTTGGAAACCCCTCTTCCGCCGTGTAAATCGTATCCCACTGCTGATACGGCACATATGCCATCGCAACCGGCATTTCTTCCGGCAGCGGTGAAATCATTTTGGAAGTCGGTGCATTCTCTAACAGATGAAACCGATTCCATGCCGCATCCTGCAAAAAATCAAATTGCATATCAGATTGCATAAAAACCCCTCACTTTTTCCACAGTTCGATGGCAGCTCTGCGGACAGAGCGTACAAACCACCTACTGCAACATATGCATGGTAGCCTAAATTGGTGACATCTTCAATCCATTCCTGTCCCATATGCCACTGCTCTTTGTGCAGCTTGTTACATTTTTAAACGTATTTCTTATCAATCTCAACAAAAAATAAACCGATTTCAGATAAAAGTATTTACATTTTAGAAAAAACATGGTATACTAAACGTATCTGGTTCTGTTCTGGAGCATACAAACAGAACATCAATCTGCCATATAATAGCAGAAAAACAATTCATTCGTGATTATTTTCAAACTTATGGGAGGGTATTTTTTATGCAACGACAGACCACCAAAAAACTCCTTGCCGGATTGCTGAGCACCGTGCTGCTCGGGACTTCTATCCCATTCGCAGCCGTTACAGCAGAAGATACCACTACCGGCAATATCATTTACAGTACCGACTTTGAAAGCGGTGATATCCTGTTTACCGGCAGAGATGGCATCGGAACACTTTCTCTTTCTACTGCACAGGCACATAATGGTGCTTCTTCTTTGTGTATGAGCGACAGATCAAAAGGCTGGCATGGACCACAACTGCTATTGGATAACATTTGCGAACCAAATAAAGAGTATACAGTCAGTGCATATGCTATGACAGCCTGGTACAACGACATTAAACTCAGCATGGAATATACAGATACCGCTGGAAAACGTCACTTCTCTAACTTATCTTCCGGTGTTTCCAATGGCAACTGGGTAGAGTTCTCCGATATCAAATTCAGCTTTACAGATAATGTGACCAATGTTTGCATCTACTTTGAATGCAACGATGGTGCAGATATGTACATTGATGACTTCATTCTTTCTGAAGCACCAGTTATCTCCATTCAGGAAGACATTGCTTCTCTGAAAGATGTTTACAGCGGCTATTTCAAAATCGGTACTGCAATTATGGCATCCAATCTGGCTTCTCCATCCTTTATGAATTTGGTAGAAAAACACTTTAATGAAAGCATTACATTCGGCAACGAATTAAAACCAGACTATGTACTGGATCAAGCAGCTTCTCAGGCAAAGGGGGATAATATCAACCCACAGGTAAACTTCTCTCAGGCAGATTCCTTGCTGAAATACTGTGCAGAAAACAAAATTCCGGTTCGTGGTCATACCCTTGTATGGCACAGCCAGACACCAGACTGGTTCTTCAAGGAAAACTTCTCCGATGACGGTGCATGGGTGGACAAGGATACCATGCTCAAAAGAATGGAAAACTATATCAAGAACGTTATGGAGGGTCTGGCAACCCAGTATCCAGACGTAGAATTCTACGCTTGGGACGTTGTCAACGAAGCTTGGACAGATGAAGGAAAACCTCGGAAGGCTGGCTCCAGCAAATCTGAAGATTCCAACAGCTCTGCATGGGTTCGTATTTTCGGTGACAACTCCTTTATTGAACCGGCATTTGAATATGCAAGAAAATATGCACCAGCTGGCTGCAAACTCTATTATAACGACTTTAACGAGTATATACCGAATAAAACAACCGCTATCTATGACATGGCAATGGCACTGAAAGAAAAAGGCCTCATTGATGGTATCGGTATGCAGTCTCACTTGGATGTTGGTTTCCCCGCTGCTTCTGTATACAGAAAAGCGATGGACAAATTTGCTTCCACTGGTCTGGATATTCAGGTAACCGAACTGGATATTACTACTTCTGATACTTCGGAATCTGGTCTGAAGACACAGGCACAGCTTTATAGTGATATCTTTGATATCTATGTAGATTATGCAGACAGCATCTCCGCAGTCGTCATCTGGGGTGTCACAGATGACCAAAGCTGGCGTGCAAGCAAAGTGCCATTGCTGTTTGATGAAGGATTCCAAGCAAAACCAGCATTCTACTCTGTCATTGATGATGTAGAACCAAAGGTAACCACCACTACTACAACTACTACAACAGGAACTACAACAACCACAACAAAAACTGAACCCTTCCAATTAGGTGACGTGAATCTGAATGATAAGGTAGATCTGACAGATATCGTATTGCTGCAAAAATATCTGGTTCGGAAGGAAACTTTGAACACAGAACAGGGAAAACATGCAGATATGAACGAAGATGGCATTATAAATGTAGCTGACCTTATACTGCTCAAACGAATTGTTATATCATAATCTTTTTATCAAAAATAAAACAGCGTCTTCTTTGCAGATGCAGAGAGGACGTTGTTTTTTTATCCGCTTAATTAACGTGAGTTCGATGAAAAAATAGAAAAATCTGCCAAGATCTGTTATACTGTAAGTTCGACGAGAATGCATTCTACCGCTGCCAATCACAAACTGTGCCGGCAGAATCGCTACGCTGTCTGCCTGTGTCCGCTGTCCGCCCTATTTCGGTGTCCAAATTTGCAGCCGAATCACTCTAAATTTTTACATTCTACATCGTTTTGTTATTTTAGAGGGCGAACAGCGGTGGCTTGTTCTTCATTCCGTTATCTAATCCAACTGGTTCACTCTGCAAGGGGGACAGCTTGACCGCAGTTGCCATTCGGCAGATAAAACGCTCTCATCGAACTCACGTTAATTAGCACTCCTCGTTTTCAATTGTTAGCACTCATTTTTATAGAGTGCTAAATTTCATTCCATTTTCACAATTTTATCACAAGTCTTCCACATCAAAACCGTATCATAAAGACAATGAAAGAAAGGAATGAGACCCATGGAACGGAATCTGAAAAAATAGCAAATGTACAGACAGGAAACAAGTAGAACCTATGTATTTTAAAGGAGGAATTTTTTATGTACGGATTGACACCTTTTGAACGGAAAAGTTTTGACTTACTGAATGCATTTCACGATTTTGAAAATGATTTCTTCGGCAGCACAGGTATGTGCAGTTTCAAGACAGACATTCGAGACGAAGGCGACAAATATGTGATGGAAGCGGAGTTGCCGGGCTTTGAAAAAGGCGATATTCAGCTGGATGTCACGGGCGACCAATTGGTATTGACAGCCGCACACAGCACAGAACATGTCGACAATGCAAAGGAAAACTACATCTGCCGGGAGCGTTCCTATGGCTCTTATCAAAGAAGTTTTGACATCTCTGGTGTAGATGCTGACCAAATTGAAGCAGAATATAAAAATGGAATCCTTTATATGGTTTTGCCAAAAAAACAGGAAAAGGCACCTACTTCCAGACGTTTAGAAATCAAATAAATTTAAAGCATCCATTGCTTTTTATGACATCTCTGATTTATAACAGATGGTGTTGCCCTCCTACAGATGCCCGCTGCACCATCTTCCATAAATACGCTCAACGACCCTCTTTTGTTTGAGGGCCGTTTTTGTTGCAAGTGATAGAATTTTGTGGTATAATAAATTTGTATGAAAAATTTAGGAGGCGGTTTTCCCTTGCAAATTATTGATACTTTGACAGAAGAATTTCAGCTGCGAAAAGAACAGGTGGAACATACGGTTGCCCTTCTGGATGACGGCAAAACAATTCCCTTTATTGCCCGTTACCGGAAAGAGGCAACGGGTTCCTTGGATGACCAACTGCTTCGACAGTTGGATACTCGCCTGCAATATCTGCGGAAACTGGAACAACGAAAAGAAGAAATTCTGACCGCAATCTCTGCTCAGGAAAAACTAACACCGGAACTGGAACAGCAAATTCAGGCTGCAAAGACACTCGTGGAAGCGGAAGATCTCTATCTTCCCTATCGTCCAAAACGAAAAACAAGAGCTTCTGCCGCCATTGCCCGTGGCTTGGAACCGCTTGCCCGTCAGCTGATGGAACAAAAACCGGACACCAATCCACAGGAAGCAGCAAAACCTTTTGTGCAGCCGGAACAAGAAGTTCCAGATACAGATGCCGCATTGCAGGGTGCAATGGACATTTTAGCGGAAGAGATGGCAAATGATGCTGCCTTACGAAAACAAATGCGGCGATTTACCATGCTGAGCGGCACACTGTATGCCCATGCGGTGGATGCCGAAGCAGAAACGCCCTACCGCAATTATTATGACTTCCAATCCCCGATGGAAAAACTCGCCGGTCATCGGGTGCTTGCCATCAATCGAGGCGAACAGGAAAATGCCTTAAAAGTAAATATCCAACTACCGGAGGGCAAAGGTGCTGCCATTGTGGTTCGGAAATATGTAAAGAATCAAAGCCCCTGTGCCCAACTGGTACAGGCAGCAGCAGAAGATGCCTTTCAACGGTTGCTTTTTCCAGCAGTGGAACGGGAAATCCGTAAAAACTTAACAGAAGAAGCAGAAACCGCTGCCATTCAAGTGTTTGCTGCGAACCTCAGACAGCTGCTGCTGGCGGCACCATTGAAAAATCAAACGGTACTGGGTGTGGATCCCGGCTATCGAACAGGCTGCAAATTGGCAGTGGTAGACGAAACCGGTGCTGTACTGGATACCGGCGTTGCCTACATTACCATTGGAGAAGGGATAAAAATGGAACAGGGGAAAGAAACCATTCGCCGTATGATGATCGCACACCATGTAACCGCTGTTGCAATCGGCAATGGGACTGCCTCCAGAGAAGCAGAAGCCGTCGTATCTGCCCTGCTGAAAACATTGCCGCATCCAGCTGCTTATATGGTTGTTTCCGAAGCCGGTGCATCGGTTTATTCTGCCTCAAAGTTAGCAGCAGAGGAATTTCCGGAATACGACGTTTCCCTGCGAAGTGCCGTTTCCATTGCCAGACGGCTGCAAGACCCATTGGCAGAACTGGTCAAAATCGACCCGCAGGCAATCGGTGTCGGACAATATCAGCATGATATGCCGAAAAAAGAACTGACCGCCGCTCTGGACGGTGTGGTAGAGGATTGCGTAAACGGTGTCGGTGTCGACTTGAATACCGCTTCCTTTTCGCTGTTGTCTCACGTTGCCGGTATCAATACAACGATTGCCAAAAATATTGTTGCCTATCGGACAGAAAATGGAGCATTCACTAACCGGAAACAACTGAAAAAAGTAGCAAAACTCGGTCCGAAGGCATTTGAACAGTGTGCAGGATTTCTGCGGATTCCAAATGCAGACAATCCATTGGATAACACTGCTGTTCATCCGGAAAGCTATGCAGCAGCGGAAACAGTACTGCAAGCCTGTGGCTTTTCATTATCTGCTATGCCAACACAAAACCATCCGGAATTGCTGGCAACTGCCAAACAGTATGGTATTTCTACCTTGGCAGAACAGGCTGGCGTGGGTGTGCCAACTATGCAGGACATCCTACAGGAATTGTCAAAACCGGGACGTGACCCTCGAGATGAACTGCCGCCGCCATTGCTGCGGAGCGGCGATGTCATGGAGTTGAAAGACCTGAAAGCCGGTATGGAACTGATGGGAACCGTGCGGAATATTACCGATTTCGGTTGTTTTGTAGATATCGGTGTTCATGAAGATGGACTGGTACATATCTCCAAAATCTGCAATCGCTATATCAAGCATCCATTAGAAGTTGTACAGGTCGGTGAAGTTGTGAAGGTCTGGGTCATGGAGGTAGATGTCAAACGAGGCAGAATCTCACTGACCATGATTCCACCGAAAAAATAGGAATTTCTTTTCAAAAACAATTTTAAAATAAGGAGAACCTTTTATGTCAAACACAATCACTGCCAATCCACTTGGCAGTACTTCCGTTACAAAACTGATGCTGAAGTTTTCTATCCCCAGTATCATTTCCATGCTGGTCAGTGCCCTCTACAATATGGTAGACCAGCTGTTTATTGGACAAACAGTCGGTATGCTTGGCAATGCTGCTACAAATGTTGCTTTCCCACTCTCGACTTCCTGTATCGCCCTTTCCCTCTTATTCGGCATCGGCGGAGCTGCCTGTTTCAATTTAAAAATGGGGGCTGATGATAAAAAGTCTGCTGCATATGCATTCGGCAATGCCTTCACCATGCTCATCATCAGCGGTGTACTCCTCTCTGCTATCAGCCTGATTTTCCTAACGCCGCTGCTTCGGTTGTTTGGTACACCAGATAATGTCATGCCGTATGCAGAAGAATATGTCCGCATTACTGCATTTGGCTTTCCATTTTTGATTGTCACAGTTGGCGGCGGACATTTGATTCGTGCAGACGGCAGCCCGACCATGACCATGGTCTGTAACTTAGTCGGTGCCATTGTCAATACCATTTTAGATGCAATTTTTGTTCTGAAACTGGATATGGGAATGGCAGGTGCTGCCTATGCAACTGTCATCGGACAAATCCTATCCACATTGTTGGTTGTAATCTATTTGCTTCGGTATCGAAAACTGGACTTGCAGACAAAGCATTTTGTCCCACAATTCTCTCACGTTCGAAAAATCGCTGCCATCGGCATGGCATCCTTCCTCAATCAGCTTGCAATTATGGTCGTACAAGTCATTCTGAATAATATGCTGGAACACTATGGTTCTCTGTCCACCTACGGCGATGCCGTTCCACTTGCCAGTGCTGGTATTATCATGAAGGTTTATCAGATTATCTTTTCCTTTGTCATTGGACTGGGGCAGGGAATTCAGCCAATTGTCAGCTTCAATTACGGTGCAAAAAAACACAACCGTGTTTGGAGTGCATACCGCATTGCCATGATCGCAGGCGGTATCCTCTGTGTGATTGCCTTTATCTTATTTGAAGCATTTCCAAAACCCATTCTCTCTCTGTTTGGGGATGGCAGTGAGCAATACTACCAATTCGGTATAAAATTTTTCCGTATTTTCTTGTTTTTCACTTGGATTGACTTTTTGCAGCCAATTTCTACTACCTTTTTCACTGCCATTGGCAAAGCGGCAAAAGGTGCATTTCTCTCCCTCACCCGACAGATCATCTTTTTCCTACCGCCGCTGCTGTTGCTGCCATTGTTTGTGGGAATTGACGGCATCTTATTCGCTGGTCAGATTGCAGATCTGCTCTCGGCAATTGTCACCATTATTATGATTGCAATCGAATGGAACATAATGAAAAAACAGCAGGCAGTTTCTATGGCATCTCCAATCACTGCCTGATGATTCTCAACAGTAAAAAACGACGTTCTGCACAAAACAGAACGCCGTTTTTGTATTCTAATATGAATTTGTCAAGAACAATGCTGTGGGTAGCAACTACAATTCCTGCTGTTACTGTTTCAACTGCTTTCCACAATGTTTGCAGAATGCTGCGGTTTCTGAATTTTGTGCACCACACTGCGGACAGTACATGATACCTGCTTGCACAGTACCCTGATCACTCTGCTGATTTGGAATAAATGTCTGCTTCTTTTTGCTGTGCTGTATCAAGCCGATTGCCAATGCTCCCGAACCTGCCAGCAGAATCACCACACCGCCAATCAGCAGCAATGCAAAGTTGTCCGAGAAGAAATCATTTTTATGGTCATCGTTCTGGTTATCTACAATGGACAGAGCGTCTTCTGTTGGTTCTGTTGTCGTGGTAGCTACAGTGGTCAACACGGTGGTTTCTGCTTCAGTTGGTGCAAGGGTTGTCAGAATCGTGGTTACAACCGTGGTGGCTTTTACCGTGGTCGGTGCTTCTGTTGGCGGATCGGTCGGCGGATCCGTTGGAGGGTCAGTGACAACGGGTTCCGGCTCCGGCTCTGGTTCTGGATCATCCACAACAGAACCAATGGGAGAGAGATATGCCATGTCTACCCAGCCATACCAAACAGCATCCGGTTCATGGGGCTCTCTACTAGAACAATCCACCCAGTCAATCCCCATTGTATGACAAGCGACATGTGCATATACAATGTCACCCTTTTGAAAATAATGTTCAATTTCTGCGGCACCACCCCCCCTGACATAATCATGACTATATCCCATTACGTCATCGCTATTGATCTGAAATTCTTGGCATACAAACCATTCTCCCGGACTCAATGCATCTGCATCCGCTGTCATCTGCAAACTGCAAAGACTCATCGCTGCTGCAAGCACTGCACAGCTAAATCGTTTCCCTATTTTCATATTGCATTCCTCCATTTTTATACAGGGTTTCCCCTTCGTTACAAAAGCCAATTACAAACCATCCCGCCGAAATAAGAAGTGCCATTTAGTATGAGAGCATATAGGAATGGATTCTGCCGTCCGGTCAGACATTTTCGATAAATCCACGCCTCCGACAGCCAAACCGCAAGTTCCAACATCGCAATCCAAAGCACCACCGACGGCATCCGAAACCGAAACCAATAGTCCAGATACACCACCACAGGATTCGTAATCACATTCACCAGAAACACTAACAGAAAATCCCGTTTATTCCGCTGTGGAAAACATGCTGCTGCTGCCAACTCCAATATTTCTGTCAGCAACAGCGACCACACCATCCCTTTTATCAGAGCCATCGCCATCCATCCGTCTGTCATGCGGACACCACACGCTTTCGCCGCTTCTCTAACAGCAGCGGCAGATACAACAGCAACAGCGATACTGCCGAAAGCAATACATAAATCCATGGCTTAGAAAATTGTCGGATGTTGCAAAAATACGACGGTATCAATCCGACGAAAATTGCAAATGTCAATGCTCCAAACGCCGTTCCCTTTGCCGCTGGAAACTGCATTCCAAGCAGAGAAAGTGTAATCGGCATGGTCATGTTAAACAGGAATACGGCAAGCAGTCCCATCATTGGTACGGCATTCGCCCCTAAAAAGAGCAATGCACTGCATGTCAACGAAATCAGCACGGTAGGACGAATGCCAAATCGATCTGCTAAAACACCACCGACTGCTTTTCCCAATACAATTCCCACTGTCATCAGCAATGCAAGCCAACCAGACGACCACGGAAAACAAAATACCGTTCCGGCAAATGACCGCAGCACAACCACCAAAATACAACACACCGCAAGCAGCAGCGACCAGCTGCCTTTTTCCGGATGAAAAGAAATCAGCTGCTTGATTTGTTTTTGTGCAGTTGTCACATGGCATAAAATCAACTGGAGCAGCAGTGCAATGACCAGTACCACCGTCATTGCCGACAGCCAGTTCATGCCTTGTCCAGCAACCCATTTTCCGCCGAATACGCCAAATGCCCCTGTTGCCACGAAGATTCCAACTGGCTGACAGGCATTTTCCTGATATGCCATTGCTTCCCGTCCGCCACCAACGTGGAAACAGGCATTTCCAACGCCGAGCAACAAAACCGCTGGTAGCATCGACAGACCGAAAGCCGTTCCAATATAGGCAGCGAGCAGAAACAGCAGTCCAAAGGTCACCATATATCCATTACGTTGCAGCCAGTCTCCGAAAATACCAACTGGAAGCTGTCCGGCAAAAGCAACAAAATTGTAAAGCACACCATATAACAACCAAGTTTCTGCATACCCCTTCCAACATGCCGGCATGATAACTTGTACCATATAGTAAATACAGCAGAAGTCCACCAAACAATGCAGCAATGTGTAATAAGAAAGTGCAATTGCTTTGCCACGTTTCTCCGACATACAAATCATCCCTTAATCCTCCTTTTTTCGATTTCTATTCCATTATACACCACCTCTATATCATTTGCAACCGTTTTTGGAAATTGTTCAAATTTTTTATCCAATTCCTCGCTCATTTCCATAAAAATATCCTCAAAGGCACGTGCATCACAATATCATCCTTGTTGCTGCACATCTTTGAGGAATTCTCATTTCAATAAGGGACTTGTCCCATCATGATAGGTATTCAATATCTTCCACTACTCACCCTGACAGGGGAACACCACACCATCGGACTGCCATGTGGATCATCTATCACAATCAGCAATGCCACCAGCAGCATCAACGGAGAAAGTACAATGATTGCCAGCAAAGAAAAAACAACATCCCTTACCCGACACAAAACTGCATACGCTCGCTTCCTCTGCAACAATTCCTTTTCCAAATGAATCTGCTGATGCGTTTTTACAGAAAGTACAGCTTCATTGGATTTTGCTACCCACATCCATTTTGTATCCATTGCACACCCCACCTGTTCAAAAAATCCCCCATAGCAAGCAGTCATTTCGCTAAATATACCGTTTTCACCTTTGAACCTCGGCATTCGTCAATCTTGTTGCCCGTTCCATCATTTCTGCGGCCTCCTCAGACAACTTCTTTCGCTCCAGCAAATGCAAGGCTGGATGCATATTGATGATACGGCTTGTAAGATTGTGTGCATCCGTTCCCAGCAGATGGATTTCTTCATCTGCAATCCAACGGAGCAACCGCCGACGTTCCCACCATCCAGTACGAAACAGCGAACCGCAATTCATCTGTTTATACACCGGCAGTTCCATAACAGCAGTAAAGGTTTTTCTATTCCATAAACGGTAAAACCGCTCAATATGAGCAAATACAATTTGAACATCATTTCGGTTTATGATCGCCTCTATTTCCCCCAGACGAAACCGATTATGATATGGTAATTCCAAAAGCAGCACATTTGTGCCGACGATACAAAGTGGCTTCAAATCCATATGACACAGTGCACTAGACATTGCAACCTCTGCCCCGAGGCATAACTCCGGAAATGATTTCCCGTTGGTTCTTGCCTGCAAGGCTGCAAATGCCCGATTCCGCCGTTGCAGAAACGATGCCACTGATTCTTCTTCACAATAGAAATGTGGTGTCAGTACCACACGCCGAACACCTTGCTCCCACTCTGCCTGTAGCATAGAAAGAGAGGTGCCCATAGAATCGGATCCATCATCCACTTCAGGCAAAATATGAGAATGAAAGTCAACAATCATACGACGCCTTCTTTAAGAAACAGACTGCTTCTTGGAATCTGTCAATGTTTTTGTATTACTTGTGGCCTTTACAGCAGAGCTTGTATAACTCTTATAATCTTTCTTGTAATACTTCTTATAATAGCCGCCTTGCTTGAAGTCCACTTCTGTCAAAACCATACCTAATACAGGTGCACCTGTCACAGAAATTGCTTGCAAGGCAACATCCACTTCTTTTGTTGTAGTGACACAGTAACGAGCGACCAACAAAATGCCGCCAATCACTGATGTCAAACCCAATACATCGCTCACTACATTTACCGGTGGGGTATCAATGATAATATAATCATATTGGGTTTCTGCCTCCATCAACAGCCCTCTCATCGCAGAGGATGCCAGCAGTTCAGATGGGTTTGGCGGACAAGTTCCCGCCGTCAAAACGTCCATATTGGGAAGTACATTGAGATGCCTTGTTTCCTGCCACGTTGCCATCTGCCCCAACACTTCTGACAAGCCCACAATATTTTTGAGTTGCATCCGCATATGCTGCACAGGCTTCCGCAAGTCGCCGTCAATCAGCAGAACCTTTTTCTCCATCATTGCCAAAGCCATTGCCACATTGGCAGCAGTCAGGCTCTTACCATCCGATGCATTCGGGCTGGTAAT
This sequence comes from uncultured Oscillospiraceae bacterium, assembly GCA_958448395.1. GTDB lineage: Bacteria > Bacillota > Clostridia > Oscillospirales > Ruminococcaceae > Ruminococcus_C. The sequence continues at coordinate 29,130 of CAUDDP010000004.1, forward strand.
TGCAACGATTTTATGTGCCTGCGGAGCAAGCGAAAACATCAGGTTCGTACGAATCGAACGATATGCTTCAGAAAATGGAAATGGCAAATCATTTGCACTAAGCAGCATTCCCTGCATTGCAGACTGATTGTTCTTTTTCCGCCGCCGTTTTTTCTTGCCACTGCGTGCTTCTACCAACTCCGGCACTTCACCCAGATAAGCAAAAGAAAACGATTGAACATCTTCCTCTCCTTTAATCGTTCGATCCAGCAAATGAATCAACACCACAATGCCAGCAGAAAGTACAAATCCGGCAAGTGCTGCGATCATTGTAATCTTTTTCACATCTGGTGCAGAAGGAGACTGTGGTACTTCTGCATCGCCAATGACCTCGACAGAACCAGCACCAATAATTCGTATCAGAAAGACAGGTGCAACCTCCGCATAAATATCACAAATTTCAGCAGATACATTGGGATCTTTGGTTTGTACAGAAATTTTCAATACTTCCGTATCCCCATCCGCTGCCATGGTAATCGCATTTTTTAATTCCGAAACGGAAACCATACCATTTTTGACTGTAAAACACTTGGCAATTTCCGTCGCACCAAACTTACTGACCAACTCCATGCCAACCTGTTTTACAACAGTATCATTCTTTAAAATTACAATATAAGTTTCCACTAAGGATTTGGAAGCCATCAAATCCTGTTGATTAATGACTCCCTTTTCCTCAACAGAATTTCCATTTTTGACATACATATAAGTACTTGCTGTATATTGCAACGGCAGGTAATATTTTGCATAAGAAAAACCCATTGCACCGAAGCAAAGTGCCACTAATAAAATAACTGGCAGTCGCCGCAGCAACGCCAAAAATAATTTTCCCAAATTAATTCTTGTTTTCTCTCCCCATTTTTCTTTTCTTTTTGCATTGATACTTTCCACTTTCACATGTTCCTTTCCGATTTTTGATTGCTTTTCAAAAATTCCAAAAAACAGAAATGAAATCCTATTTAAAAAGCAAAGCATTCCTTACGATTTTTCTCTTATCATACCATGCTTCACCTTATTTGTCAACTCTTCTGATTTTTTAGGATACGGCGTTTCAACAGGGAACCTTATGCAAATAGAAAATAAAAACTTCTTTTTTAAAGGAATAAATATTGATATTTTTGTTTCACCTTTCATAAATCAGAATGTCAATTTTAATATTGAGAAATGCTTAGAAAGACTTTGCGACAATGCCATTCACATCACAACTTGTTTATATATTGAAATATCGCACTATTTGAGCGTAGTTAATCATGTTTGAAGAAAAACCTGTCATGCTATAAAAAGAAATTATAAATATGATTTGGATATTGTTGCTTTATGCAATTTTCCTTCTATAAAATCAAGGGTCTTTCTCCAAATATACTTATTTTTCAATTGATCCTATTATAACATGCCTTCATGGAATTGTCAATAATATTCAAGGAAAAAATTTTAATTTTATGAATATATCAAAAAGTTTTTTATAAAATTGTGTGATTTTTAGTAAAAATAAAACCAAGGTTTTCTAAATACACGAAAAACTCCACGAAAATGGCGTATTTTCGTGGAGCTTTTGTAGCTTTGAAATTGTTGAAAACTTATCTCTTGCTGAACTGCGGTGCACGACGAGCAGCTTTGAGACCATATTTCTTTCTTTCCTTCATTCTCGGGTCACGAGTCAGGAAACCAGCCTTCTTCAGAGCCGGACGCAATTCCGGATTGAATTCCAGCAAAGCTCTTGCAATACCGTGACGGATTGCACCAGCCTGACCAGTCACGCCGCCACCCATTACGGTGCAGATGACATCCATGCTTTCCAGATTTTCGGTCAGTGCAAGTGGCTGGCGAACGATCAACTTCAAGGTATCCAGACCAAAGTAGTCATCAATGCCTCTGCCGTTGATGGTGATATTGCCGCTGCCCGGATATAGACGAACTCTTGCTACAGAGTGCTTTCTTCTACCGGTACCGTAATAATATTTTACCTTAGATTCGTACATTTGAGAACACTCCTTTCTTTAAAACTCGCAAACTTCTGGTTTCTGTGCAGCCTGCTTATGCTCAGCACCCTTATAGGTACGGAGACGTGTCAGCTGTGCAGCACCCTGCGAATTGTGCGGGAGCATACCCTTAATGGCGATCTGCATTGCTTCATCAGACCGTTCTTCCATCATTACTTTATACTGTGTCTGCTTCAGACCGCCAATCCAGCCGCTATGACGGTAATAATATTTCTGTTCCAGCTTCTTACCAGTCAAAACAGCCTGATCACAGTTGATTACAATTACAAAATCACCGCAGTCCACGTGCGGAGCAAATGTCGGCTTATGCTTACCACGGAGAATATGAGCTGCCTTTGCAGCGACACGACCCAGCGGCTTTCCTGCTGCGTCAATGATATACCACTTGCGGCTTACTTCACCGGCTTTTGGCATCGTTGTTGCCATAGTAAATTCCTCCTATATTTTCATGCTTTGATCCGTTTCTGCAACAAAAAACAGAACGGGAGACAGAGGGCAGTTGGGTTAGGCTGCACCGCCGGCTTCCGCAAGCTATCACCGGTCTCTCTGACACTACGAATCTTATTATACAAAATTTTTAGCGGTTTGTCAAGGGGAAAAGAGGGGAAAAATCGAAAAAGTTATAAAAATTTATAAGGAAATCCTCCCATGCAAGAAAACAGAGCAAAACCGCATCAAGCAGTCTCACTCTGTTCTTGTTCTATTCATCGTTTCTCTTACCGATATATCGGAACCTGTGGATTGCTATCAAGACCGCCCCATTTAAAACTTTCTATCACATCTGGTACGACAGATTGTCCTGAAGCATACGTAGTATAATAATGCAAAATCAGTACTGCATCATTTACAGTAATTTCTCCGTCCTTATCCATATCGGCTCTTTCAAGGAAATCCTTTTCATAAGAAGCAGAAATTCCTGTAGACAATCCAGCCGATTTCTGGGCATAGTAACTCAAAACAACTACAGCATCTTCAACATCAAGTGTGCCAGAGTCATACACATCACCGCGTATTGGTGTGAAGCCCTTTATAATGGCTTCTACATCAAGCATATTGATTTCTCCATTATCATCCACATCTGCCAACTCGAAAATCCGTGCATTTTCCTCGGCATCTTCACTGAAAACCGGATTCAGCCCCGCTACCTTATCTGTATAATACTGTAATACGATTTTCGCATCTGCTGTATCCAGAATTCCATCTCCATTGATATCGCCCTGCTTTGGCGTATAATTTGCCTGAATCAGTTCTGCATCCGCAAGTGTAATGGCACCGTCCCCGTCCATATCGGCTGCCTGCAAAAAAGCAGCACTAGGGGCATCGGTTCTTTCTCCGCTTGCAACTGCTGCACAGTATTCCTGAACACAAATCACATCCGCAGGGTCTACATTACCGCTATATGTAACGTCGCCCTTTCTTGGAGAAAAATGAGAGAGAAGCAGTTCCCAATCACTCATGTTAATGCTTCCATCTGCATTCAAATCTGCCAACTGAAAAAGCCGTGCATTTTCTTCTGCATCTTCGCTGAAATATGGATTCGACATCGCTACATTTTTTGTATAGTATTCCATTATCGTTCTGCCATCCAAATAATCCACATAGCCATCCTCATTGACATCCCCAATCAGCGGAGTGACATCTTCCGCAGATACTGCAAACATCGGCAAGGTTGTCACTGTCAGAGAAAATGCTGCCAACATGCTTGTTATTTTTTTCATAACGCAAAACTCCCTTTCTAAAACGCCTTTATCACGGAACTGTTTCTGTTTTTACCTGTATTGTACCAATCAAAGTTTCAACTGAAAGTGCCACTGTCATTACTATGCAGAGACCCCCGCAACAAACTTACTCCAATTCCTCATGATAAATTTTCCTTTTTATTGCTTTCTGTTAATTTCCACAAATCTTTAAAATCTGTTGTACATTAGTTACAAAAACTTATATTATAATTATTGTACTACATGCTTCTAAATTTGTCAAGTTATTTTCCAGTTAATTTTCAAGTTTTTATTAGACTTCTTAAAAAGAAAAGTCTATTTTCTTTTTATCTTCACAAAAAAAGAAAATAGACTATATTGATTTTATTTAATGATTATTTTTCTTTCAAATAACGAATCGACTGCATTTGATTTCCATATTCCGATAATGGCACTATCTGTTTCTCCTTCTGCATGGGATCCATACACCAATACATCCCATCCTGACTGCCTACCAGCAATACAAAATGCGTACTCCCAGTCTTTGTTTGCACACATGCAATTGGGTAGTAGCCTTGCTCCAGCAGGGAATCCAGCTCTTTTTCCTCCAGTTCGTCTGTCTCTTTCCGTACAGTTGTAACATTTAACATATCTTCCAATGCATACCACAGCAAATTCCCTTCTGCATCATAGACTTGATGATCGGAGAAGAACTGATTCAATGTTTTCGGATTCACATCGGTATGCAGTTCTTCCCACTCCATCCCCTGCATCTGTACCACAGCAGCAAGGCAAGTCGTCAAACAACCAGAATCCCCCATATGATACACAGAATCCCCCAGCGGGTCATCTTTCCAACGTGTATCTTTTTGATAATAGTATACAACATTATCAGAAGGATACTCCACCGATGGTGTCATGCTCTCTCCATTGTGCTGCTTGTACAAATAAACTGCGGAAATACCAGCAATGAAAACCACTGCGAGCAATAGCACGCAAAAAATACGTCTGCGTCTCCTCAAAAGCATGGCATACTCCTCTCAAACAGGCAATTCTTTACCGTTCTAACAGCAATCTTTCATTACAATATTCACACTCTAACAGGGTATCGCCCAGCACCAAAAAGCTCTTCGGCAGATAGGATTCTGTGCAGGTAATGCAATTCGGATTCTTACAAGCTGCCCCATTCACTGTTCTTCCACGCAGCAATACCGTTGGGTTATCCTTCTTATTTAAATCCAGCATCCGGATAATCAATGCCATCCGCACATACATGCCATAGCGTGCCTGATTAAAATACATCGCTCTTGGATCTTCATCCACTGCTACCTCAATCTCGTCCACTCTTGGCAGCGGATGCAGAATAATCATATCCGGCTTTGCGGCTTTCAGTTTCTTCACCGTTAATATATATGTATCCTTCTGTGCCAGATATGCCTCTCGGCTTGCAAACCGCTCCTGTTGAATGCGTGTCATGTACAGAACATCCAGCTCCGGCAATACTTCCTCCAGAGAAGAAACCTCCCGGAACGGACAGCCGCTTGCTGTCAAAATATCTTTCACATAAGATGGCAGTTTCAGTTCCGGTGTGGAAATCAGAATGAACTGATTGCCCTCAAAACACGTCATCGCTTTAATGAGCGAATGTACGGTTCTGCCGTTAATCAAATCCCCACAAAGCCCGATGGTCAAATGATCCAGCCGTCCTTTTTCACATTTCAGGGTAAGCAAATCTGTCAGCGTCTGCGTTGGGTGCAGATGTCCGCTATCACCGGCATTGATCACCGGACAGTCCGCAGACATTGCCGCAGCCTTTGCCGCACCAGCAACCGGATGCCGCATGACCAGAATGTCTGCGTAGTTGCTGACAATTTTCGTCGTATCCTTCAGTGTTTCGCCCTTGGAAACGGAAGAGTTTGCCGGATTATCAAATCCAATCAATCGACCGCCCAAACGCAGCATAGCAGTCTGGAAGGACATCTGTGTTCTGGTAGACGGTTCATAAAACAGCGTTGCCATAATTTTATTGTGGCATGCTCCAGAATAGACCTCTGGATTGTTCTTAATTTTCTCCCCTAAATCGACTACCTCTTTCCACCAGGCAACTGGATAGTCATTCAAGTCAATGAGATGCGGGTGCTTGGATGTCGTCATGATAATAAATCCTCCTACTATTATAATAACAGGGGAAGACAAGCCTCCCCTGTAATGGTCATAGCATCAAACTATGATTGATATAAATTTTAAACTGCATATGAAAAAACTGTGCAGCACGCCGACAGAGCAACATACGCTCCATAAAAATTTCAAAGTATTCCAGTACAGAGGAAATCTTCGTATCAATGGTCATGGAAAGTACAAATTCCTGCTGTTCCTTATCAATTAACAGCTCTGCGGTTTCCACCGCATAATTCACACGGTCGTGAATATCAAAGGTCAGAAAGTCGGTATTCCGCACACGGCTGCGGCGAACATCGGTTTTATCTGCCAGAATCAATGCCGCTGAAATCGCATCAATTGGCTGTGCAGTCGCTTCATCATGATTGCCGATAGCAGAAATGACCGCACAAATCTCATCCACTGGCATTTCCAGCCGATCCAGCAGACGAAATGCCATTACCGCACCACTCTGGGCATGGTCAGCCCGATTGATGACATTGCCGATGTCATGCAGGAAGCCGGCAATCCGTGCCAGTTCCACTTCCCGTTCTGCGTAACCCAATGTTGTTAAAATATTTGCTGCGGTATATGCGGTTTTTTCCACATGTGCAAATGCATGTTCTGTATAACCAATTGCCTTCAATGCCTGATCAGCACGCTGGATATAGGTGCGAATATCGGGATTTTTCCGAATATATTCAAATGTGACACAGCTTGCCATGATTTCTCGCCTTTCTCTTGTTTTCTGTCGGTTTTCTTTAAAAAATTATCGAACGGGAATTGTATCCGATTCAAAGTAAACATGATACCATACCAAAAACATGTAAACCGTCCAGATTTTCCGGCTGTTGTCTGCTTTGCCAGCACGATGGTCATCCAGCAGCTGCACCAGCTTTTCTGTATGGAAAAATTGCTGTGCGGCATTGCTCTCAAATGCATCCTTGACCATGTTATAATAAGTGTCCTCTTTCAGCCAAACTCGAATCGGTACGGGGAATCCCAGTTTCTTCTTTGCTGCGGTCTTTGCAGTCTGCGGTGGGGTATCCTTCTTAGCAGCCAATCGCATTGCATACTTTGTGATATAAGGGGTACCACCACTTTCAGACGGTTTATGAATGACACGATATCGAGTCGGAATTCGCTGTGCCAATGCCATGACTTCTTTATCCAAAAATGGAACACGCAGCTCCAGTGAATTTGCCATACTCATCTTGTCGGCTTTCAGCAAAATATCCCCAGCCATCCAGAGATGCAAATCCAGATACTGCATCTTGGTGACATCATCTTTCTCTTTCACCTGATCATAATACGGTTTGGTAATTGCAGTCGGATCTGGTGCATTGGTGTGAATTTTCAGCAGTGCCTTGCGATCCTTTGGAGAGAACATATAGGCATTGCCGATAAAGCGTTCTTCCAATGTTTTCCCCTTACGGACAAAGAAATTCACACCTCTGTGTGCGGGCAGGGCTTCTGCCACGTGCATAATGCCTCTCCGTAAACCAAACGGCAGTTTTTCATAAGCCGTGGAGCCGGGATCGCTATAAACATTGTAACCGCCAAAAATTTCATCTGCCCCCTCGCCGGACAATACAACCTTTAGCGATTTAGACGCCAGATTGCAGACGAAGTACAGGGCAACGGCTGCCGGATCTGCCAGCGGCTCATCCATGTGATATTGAATCATCGGCAAATGCGACCAGTATTCTTCCGGCTCAATGACCTTACTGTAGTTCTTTTTGCCAATGGCTTCTGAAAAGCCTTTTGCCCAACCGATTTCATTATAGCGTTCTTCCTTGCCGAAGCCAACGGTAAAGGTCTTATCCACATCGGCAATCGCTGCCACATAGCTGGAGTCCACACCACTGGAGAGGAACGAACCCACTTCTACGTCAGCAATTTTATGTGCTTCTACAGAATTATGGAAGGTATCCGAAATCCGGTTGACCCATTCCTCCAAGGTCGGTTTTTCGTCTGCCTGAAAGTTAATTTCCCAGTACTGCTGAATGTTCAGCTTGCCATTCTGGTAAATAAAGTAGTGTGCCGGCGGCAGTTTATAAACGCCCTTAAAAAATGTTTCCGTACAAGGGGAATACTGAAATGTCAGGTAATTTTCCAGTGCAGCCGTATTCAGCACCTTCTGGAAATGTGGGTGTGGTAGAAAGCTCTTGATTTCCGAACCGAACAGAAAGGTTTCCCCCATCTGTGCGTAATACAGCGGCTTGATACCGAAAAAATCCCTTGCCCCAAACAAGGTCTTCTGTTTCTTATCCCAAATGACAAAAGAAAACATTCCCCGCAGTTTTTGCAGCAGAGCAGTGCCATATTCCTGATAGCCATAAATCAACACTTCTGAGTCCGTTTGTGTTGTGAATTGGTATCCCTTTTCTATCAAAGCCTTCCGAATGGACTGATAGTTATAAATTTCGCCATTAAACAACAATGCCAGATTGCCGTCTGCACTGTAGAGCGGCTGTGTGCCGGCATCGGAAACATCAATAATGCTCAGGCGGCGATGACCGAGGGCAATGTCTTCATCAATATAGGTACCCTCTGCATCCGGCCCTCTATGTTTGATGCGGTTAAGCATTTCCTGTAGCACCGCATTGGAGTTGTCGATGTGGTTTGTAAACCCTGTAAATCCACACATAGGTAAAACCCTCCCTGTTTCTTTGCAGATTTTTTCAAAGCCTGCTGCATTGCAAAAACAGCAGCCTTTGAAATGCTTTCTTTTTATTATACTATATTTCCCTGCCTTTTGCAATCAATTTCCGCAGATTTTTTTCCATCTGTCAAAAACAGTTTGTCCGTTTTCGGTTTTTCCTGATGCAAATATCCGGAAATCCATTTTTGTAGTTTTCCTCACGGATACCGGTCTCACCTCCGCCAAGCTGCATCCGCTTGACCATAGTTGCCGTTCGGCGGGGCAGTCCATACCATCTATTCTGTAAAAGAAACGGCTTTCCCCATCTGCATGCTTGCCTTTGCATCCAGATACCGCTGATTGGTACTTCCCCGAAACCGACACTCATAACTTTTCTTGTCCTGTTCAAACCGTCCATCAATCAATATATCTGTTACTGCCAACAGTGCTGTCCAGTCCGATCGGTTTCCAGCAAGCAGTTCCTCAAAGGTATAGCCGGTATAGGTGACAAGATGCAAACCCAATGCATGAATTTGCCTACCCAGTTCTGCAAGTTCTGCCGCCTGACAAAACGGCTCGCCGCCACTGAATGTCACACCATCTAACAGGGGGTCACTTGCAATCTCTTTCAGTAATACATCGGCTTCCACCAGCTTCCCCCCTTGAAAATCATGTGTCTGCGGATTATGACAGCCCGGACAGTTGTGTGGACAACCCTGTACAAAAATGGTATATCGAATCCCCTCCCCATCTACAATGGAATTTTCCACTGTGCCTGCAATCCGAAGCTGCATGACGACCACTCCTTTTTATTTTTATAATCCTTCACAAAAATTCCTGTAAGCGATATGATTTCAAAACCGCTTACAGGAATCAGGTTGTTTATTTTTCTATTAAACGTGAGTTCGACGAGAATGCATTCTACCGCTGCCAATCACAAACTCTGCCGGCAGAATCGCTTCGCTCTCTGCCTGTGTCCGCTGTCCACCCTATTGCTGTGTCCGAATTTACAGCCAAATCACTCTAAATTTCTACATTCTATATCGTTTTTTTATTTTCAGAGGGCGGACAGCGGTATCTTGTTCCTCGTTCATTTACCAATTCCAGCTCGTTCACCTTGCAAGGGTGGCAGCTTGCCCCCCTTGCATCCCCCTCGCCAAGCTGAGCCAACTTGACCGCAGTTGCCATTCGGCAGATAAAACGCTCTCATCGAACGCACATTATTAAAGCTCATGTTTTACACGGTCATGTTCTTCTGCACGTTTTGCATTATTAAACCGATCCAGCGTTCCAACCAGATAGCCGGTAATCCGTCGGATTCGTTCAAAGCCCACATCCTCGGACTGCTCTTTTCTGCCGCACTGCGGACAACTGTCCCCAATGATACCGGTAAAGCCACAACAAGGATCTCTGTCCACTGGATGGTTCACAGAACCATAACCAATGCCGGATTCCTTCATATAACGTATCACTTTTTCAAACGCAGCTACATTCTGCACGGGATCGCCATCCATTTCCACATAGCTGATATGTCCACCATTGGTCAATGCATGATAGGGTGCTTCCAGACGAATCTTATCCACTGCACGAATCGGATAGTATACCGGCACATGGAAAGAGTTTGTATAGTAATCCCGATCGGTAATGCCTTCCATGACACCATACTTTTCCCGATCCATCCGCACAAATCGCCCAGACAAGCCCTCTGCCGGTGTTGCCAGAACAGAGAAATTCAAGCCGGTTTTCTGTGATTCCAAATCCGTGCGTTCCCGCATGGTCTGTATAATTTTCAAACCAAGCTGTTGTGCCTCTTCACTTTCACCATGATGCTTTCCAATCAATGCCTTCAATGCCTCTGCCAATCCGATAAAGCCAACCGACAGCGTACCATGCTTGAGCACTTCTGCAACGGAATCATCCGGTCCTAAGCCCTCAGAATCCAGCCATACACCCTGCCCCATCAAGAATGGATAATTCCGAACCTTTTTCTGACACTGAATCTGAAAACGGTCAGTCAGCTGTTCTATGGTTAAATTCATCATCTTATCCAGCTTTTTGAAGAATAAATTTACATCGCCTTTCGACTGAATCGCCAGCCGCGGCAAATTGATAGAGGTAAAACTCAAATTGCCTCTACCAGTTACAATTTCTCTGGTCGGATCATATACATTGCCGATGACTCTGGTACGGCATCCCATATAGGCAATTTCTGTCCGGTAGTCCCCCGGTTTATAATATTGCAAATTATACGGTGCATCCAAAAAGGCAAAGTTCGGGAACAGCCGCTTTGCCGAAACCCGGCAAGCTAATTTGAACATATCGTAGTTCGGATCTTCCGTGTTATAGTTCACACCTTCTTTGACCTTGAAAATGTGAATCGGGAAAATCGGGGTTTCCCCGTTTCCAAGACCAGCCTCCTCTGCCAGCAGCACATTTTCAATGACCATTCTGCCTTCTGGTGTAGTATCGGTACCATAGTTAATCGAACTGAACGGGGTTTGTGCACCAGCACGGCTATTCATGGTATTCAAGTTGTGAATCAGAGCTTCCATTGCCTGATAGGTCGCACGATTGGTTTCCTTGTATGCATTTTTCTTTGCAAACGCCTGTACCGTTGCAATCTGGTCAGCTGTCAGCTTTTCTGTCAGCTTTTTTTTCTCTGCTTCTTGATAACCATTATCACTAGAAAGGCATGGAATGCATCCCATTTCCTTTTGAATGGCAGCGGCATAGGTCTTTACAAATGTTTCCGGTTCTTCTATTTCTGTCAGCAGCTCCAATGCTCTTGCAACATTCTGCAAATACCGTTTCCGGTAGGTTTTCTTAACACCACCAGCCATTGCATAATCAAAATTCGGCACACTCTGCCCGCCGTGCTGGTCGTTCTGATTGGATTGAATGGCGATACATGCCAATGCGGAATAGCTGGAAATATCGTTTGGCTCCCGCAGGAAGCCATGTCCAGTAGAAAAACCGTGATCAAACAACTGAATCAAATCAATCTGGCAACAAGTTGTTGTCAGTGTTAAGAAATCCAAATCATGAATATGAATATCCCCATTCCGATGTGCCTTTGCATGTTTGGGTTTTAGGACACGCATTTCATAAAATTCTTTTGCAGCGGAAGAGCCATACTTCAGCATCGTCCCCATAGCGGTATCGCCATCAATATTGGCATTCTCCCGTTTAATATCACTGTCCTTAGCAGAATCAAACGTTAGTTCATGCATAATCTGCATCAGATTGGACTTGATTTCCCGGTCTCTGGTTCGTTCATAACGATATAAAATATATGCCTTGGCGGTCTGTGCGTGACCGCACTCAATCAGCTCTTTTTCGACAAGATCTTGAATTTCTTCTACTGTTGGTTCTTTCTTGCCGTGCAGCTGCTCATACAGCTCACAAGTTTTCACTGCAATATCCATTGCGGTATCCATGTCCGTTCCACCGACGGACTGGGCAGCACGAAAGACAGCATTGGCAATTTTCCCAATGTTAAACGGTACTCTTCTGCCGTCCCGCTTGATGATATATGTAATCATAAGTGCACACGCTCTCCTTAACATACAAAATATAGTAGTGCAGCCAATAAAGCAACAATGTATCTTGTACTTTATGGCTGCCTATCCAGTATAACGCATTTTTTCTGGAATGTCAATAGGAAAAGAGAAAAACAATGCCTTTTTCTCTTTTCAATAAGAAAACCAATTAAAATTCACACCAAGCAGATACAAAACAAGTCCCCCAAGCAAACAAAATAAAAAAATAAAAAAGACTGTTCGCAGCCGAAAGCGAAGCTTTGGTCGAGGATAGCGTCCTGTATATTCGGGCATGATCTGAGGGGCAGATTTTTTCTTTTTCATCGTACAGCAGCACTCCTTTTAGACATGAGGTTCCAACACGTTCCTTTTTATTATACGTCATGCCAAAAAAAAAATCAAGGGCTTCCTTATGGGAAAATCAAAATCTATTTTCTATACTGTAAACAAATCTATTATTTTTGTTAAAAGCAAAAAGGACGTCCCTTCTTATAAAGGAACGTCCCTTTCTATCCGAACACAAACCCTGCTTAGTCGCTTACATACGGCAGCAGTGCTACGTGTCTTGCTCTCTTAATCGCTGTTGTCAGCTTCCGCTGATGATATGCACAAGTGCCAGTAACTCTTCTCGGCAGAATCTTTGCCCGTTCTGTCATGCACTTTCTCAGCTTTGCAATATCCTTGTAATCAATGACATCGACTCTGTCAACGCAGAACATGCAAACCTTTTTTCTCGGTCTCTTTGCGCCCATTCTTGGTGCTCTTTCCATGGTCTTTATCCTCCCAACCGCAAATGCAATATTTCGTTTTCTTTTTCTGCATTAGAACGGTACTTCGCCGTCGCTGAGGATTTCTTCAAAATCACTCAGGTCGCCCAGCTGAATCGGAACGGAATTATTCTGTTGTGGTGCAGCTGCCGCTGGCTGTGGTGCTGCCTGTGGTATCGGCTGCGGAGCAGCTGGCTGCTGATACTGTGGTGTCTGATACTGATAGCCACTTTGATTCGTTGGTGCAGTATAATTACCGTTTGCCTGTGCTGCTGCTCTCGTTTCTCCAAACGACACAGTATCTGCCTGCACTTCCATTGCATAATGCTTGACACCATTTGCATCTGTATAGTCTGCATTTTGCAGTCTGCCTTCCACAATGATCATGGATCCCTTGCGGAAATAACGGCTCACAAACTCCGCCTGCTGCCGCCAGCAAACAACACTGATAAAATCAGCTTGCCGCTCACCGGTGCTTTTGGAAGTATAGCCACGATCCACTGCAACCCGAATTCTGCACATTGCAACACCGCTCTGTGTCTGCCGGAAATCTGGATCGGCACACAATCTGCCCATCAAAATGACCTTATTCAGCACAACATTTCATTCCTTTCCATTTAAAATCCATCTGAATTGCCCGTTCTATCAAAATGGCTTATTCTACAACCGTTACTAAGAACCGCAGAACGCCGTCTGTGATGTTCAGGACACGCTCCAGCTCAGCCGGGAAATCCGGTGTTGCTGTAAAGGTATACAGTGCATAGTAGCCGTCCGGTTCATCGTTGATCGGGTATGCGAGCTTCCGCTTACCCCACTCGTTCACTTCGTCCAGTGTGGCAGACGCTTCAATCTTGCTCTTGAACTTTTCTACCAGTTCCTTCACAGCATCTTCGCCGTTTTCCAGGCTGTAAACTGCCATCAGCTCGTACTTTGCATTCAACTTTGCCACGTAAAAACACCTCCTTCTGGATTTCGCCTGCAAAAAATGCAAGCAAGGATAACAAATCTATTATATCAAATTTCGTTTTTCTTGTCAAGCATTTTTTCCGATTTTTGCAAAAAATCTTTTCAACTTTTTAAAACACCAAATTGATCCCCAAAATAAACAACGCTGAAAACAGCACACTCACGCTGTATTGTGCCAAAAATGCCAATAGAACAAACCAAAAATTTGTGCCGCCCGTCATCCGCAATTTATCTTTCTGCATACTGACAGGCAAGTTTTCTGCACGAATTTTCCGCACCTTTCGCAATACAAAGCGGTAATAGATATAATTAGAAAATGCGAACAGAAGCACTCTCACTGCAAAATTCAAATACATGCAAATTGTATGCAGCCAACGAATCATCGTTTCATGCGGCTGAAGTGCATTACAAAATGCCTCTGTTTGTCGAATCATCGCATCAAACATACTGCTGTACAAGCTTCCCATACTCTCCTGCATAGAACGCAGGTTAGAAACCAGCAGATCTCCGTCGGTCACAAAGGAATACAACTCCGATGGCAGATTCAGCAGTAAAAGCCCAACAATCACCAGAAATGTCATACCCCACATTTTCCGGCTGGCAAAATACCAGTGCGGAACCAGTGCACTGATGAGATTTGCAGAAAGCTTAGAACCTTTTTCCCGAAATCTTTTAAAAGCTGGAATATAATAAATGGTATTGGTTCGTACGAAGTTCGCAACATCCTCCAATCGTTCGCCCTCATACATCTCATTGGGATCCAATCCACAGCAAATATCCTCTGCACGATTGTTCTGCCATTGATATGCATTCTGTGATGCATCGGCTGATTCTGACTCTTTCAAAATCATGCCACAATGTCCGCAAAACGCCTGCTGTGCGGGATTATCTGTACCGCAACGTGGGCAGCGTCTTGTTTCTTCTGTTGCAGTCGCTTCGGATTCCTGCTGCACCGGTCTCCAGCTGCCGCCGGTTTCATGCAGCTGCAAATTCGTGCAGTGCCCCGCCTCCTGCCAGCAGGCACGATGATAGGGGGTACCGCATTCCGGACAAACAACAATATCATCCTCCGGTTGAAACGGCTTTTGGCAATGAAAACAGGATTGTCCTGTATAATCTGCCATAAAGCAACACACTTCCTTTCCTGTTCTGCCGCAGCAGAACGTGATTCTTTTTTCTGACGGAAGACAAAATACAAAGAATTGTATGGCTCAAGACTGATGTTTCTCTTTGCTGTCTGTCTTCTGTTTTTCAGCTGCTTTTATCCTTTTCCACTTTGAAACAATAACAGATGCCGCTGTAATTCCCGCAGTTACGGTAAAAATGCCAAGTACCATCCATACTTCTCCAGTCTTTCCACTGGATTCTGTTTCTTCTGTCACTTCTGAAGGCACAACTGTGGTTTCTGCCGCTGCTGGCAGTCCACAGCTGAAAAACAGTGCCAACACACAAAACATACCCATCATATATTGTTTCATACAATGCCTCCGCTTTCTTTGCCATATTCGCAATATTTCTGTTTACTGATATAAAGGTACCGCACTGCATACAACATACAGTGCGGTATCTCTGATGTCTTCCCATTGATTACGGAAGCGGTGTAATATGATGTGACAGATATTCTGAATGAGACTCATTCTTTTGCAGCCGTACATCATTGTAAACATCCATACCAGTTCCAGCAGGAATCAGCTTACCAATAATAACATTTTCCTTCAGACCATACAACATATCGCTCTTGCCACGAATTGCTGCATCGGTCAGTGCCTTTGTGGTTTCCTGGAAGGATGCCGCTGACAGGAAACTATCAGAACTGGAAGAAGCCTTCGTAATACCTTGCAGCACCGGTGTTGTCGTAACCAGCTCTACATCGGTTTCGCCATTTGCCATACGTTCCTGTAGTGCTTCGTTGATATTTTCCACCTTCCGCTTATCAATCAGCGTACCCGGCAGCAAATAGCTGCTGCCAGACTCTTCAATTTTAACCTTCCGCAGCATCTGCCGAACGATGACTTCAATGTGCTTATCGTTGATATCAACACCTTGCAGACGATAAACCTTCTGTACTTCACTGATGATATAATCTTGTACCGCATGCACACCCAATACGGTTAAAATATCGCCCGGGAAGATATTGCCTTCTGTCAAACGAGTACCCTTTTCGATTTCTTCGCCTTCTCTAACCCGAATCTTCAAATTATAATGAATCGGATACGATTCTGATTCCCCGCTAATCATATTGGTAACAATAATGGTTCTTGCGGTCTTCACCTCTTCGATATGAACGGTACCAGACAACCGTGCCAAAATAGCAGCATTCTTCGGATGTCTGCTTTCAAACAATTCCTCGACACGTGGCAAACCTTGTGTGATATCTTCTGCGGATGCAATACCACCCGTATGGAATGTACGCATCGTCAACTGTGTACCCGGTTCCCCGATGGACTGTGCAGCAATTACACCAACAGACTCTCCGACACAAACCAGATTGCCGTTTGCCAAGTTTGCACCATAGCACTTTGCACAAACGCCCTGTTTTGCATGACAAGTCAGGACAGAACGGATGGAAATTCGCTCCACACCAGCTTCTGTGATGCGTTTTGCATCCACATCTGTCAGCATTTTATTCTTAGAAATGATCAGTTCTCCTGTTGCAGGATCCCGCAGGTCTTCTGTCAAATAACGACCAACAAGACGTTCTGCCAGCGGTTCAATCAATTCATTTCCGTTACGAATCTCGTAAATTTCCAATCCCTCTGTGGTACCGCAGTCCTGTTCCCGAATGATGACATCCTGAGAAACGTCAACCAGACGGCGGGTCAGATAACCAGAGTCGGCGGTACGCAATGCGGTATCTGCCAGACCCTTTCTAGCACCTCGAGAGGAGATAAAGTATTCCAAGATATTCAGACCTTCTCGATAATTGGAACGAATCGGCATCTCAATGGTCGCACCGGATGTGTTGGCAATCAGACCACGCATACCGGCAAGCTGACGAATCTGGCTGATACTACCACGGGCACCGGAGTCCGCCATCATAAAGATCGGGTTGTAACGATCCAGACCATTTTGCAGTGCCTTTGTAACATCTTCCGTTGCACCGTTCCAGATTTCGATAAACCGCTTGGATTTTTCCGCAGCGGAGATATAACCATATGCATACTGTGTATTGATATCTGCAACCTCGGCATCGGCTTCTGCAATAATATCCTTCTTTTCCTTCGGAATAATGGCATCGCAGACAGCAACGGTGATAGCTGCCTTGGTGGAGTATTTAAAACCGGTTGCCTTAATCTTATCCAACACTTCAGAGGTTGTCGTTGTGCCATGAATCTTAATGCAGCGGTCAATAATCTGTCCCAACTGTTTCTTGCCAACCAAAAATGCGATTTCCAAATCAAACTGGTGCTTTGAATCGGTACGATCCACATAACCCAGATTCTGCGGAATATTCTCATTGAAAATCAGACGACCAACGGTGCAGTCAATAATCTGAGAAACCCGCTTATCGCCAATGTCCCTCGTAATCCGCACTTTGATTTTTGCATGAATAGAAATATCGCCTTCATTATATGCCATGAGTGCCTCATTGACATCCCGGAAAACCTTTCCTTCGCCCTTTTCTCCATCCTTTTCCATGGTCAGGTAATAAGAACCCAATACCATATCCTGTGTTGGCACTGCAACCGGACGGCCATCTGACGGCTTCAGCAAGTTATTGGCTGCCAGCATCAGGAATCTTGCTTCTGCCTGTGCTTCTGCGGACAACGGCAGATGCACTGCCATCTGGTCACCGTCAAAGTCTGCATTGAACGCAGAGCATACCAACGGATGCAGTTTCAGAGCACGACCCTCTACCAACACCGGTTCAAATGCCTGAATACCCAGACGGTGCAGAGTAGGAGCACGGTTCAACAGAACCGGATGTCCCTTGATGACATTTTCCAGTGCATCCCATACTTCTGAAGATGCACGGTCAACCATCTTTCTAGCACTCTTAATATTGGCAATGACTTTCGTATCTACCAAACGCTTCAAAACAAACGGCTTAAACAATTCCAACGCCATTTCCTTTGGCAGACCACACTGATACATCCGCAGTTCCGGTCCGACTACGATAACGGAACGACCAGAATAGTCAACACGTTTCCCCAGCAGGTTCTGACGGAACCGTCCCTGTTTTCCCTTCAGCATATCCGACAGGGATTTCAGTGCACGATTGTTCGGACCGGTAACCGGTCTGCCATGTCTGCCGTTGTCAATCAAAGCGTCCACAGCTTCCTGTAACATCCGCTTTTCATTTCTGACGATGATATCCGGTGCATCCAGTTCCAGCATCCGCTGCAGCCGGTTATTCCGGTTAATGACACGGCGGTACAAATCATTCAGGTCGGAAGTCGCATACCGTCCACCGTCCAGCATAACCATCGGACGGATATCCGGCGGAATCACTGGTACAACATCCAGAATCATCCATTCCGGACGGTTACCGGACTGCCGGAAGGCTTCTACAATCTCCAGCCGTTTCAGCAGCTTCAGCCGCTTCTGACCAGAGTTCAGTCCAACCAGTTCTTCCTTCAGCTCCTTTGAAAGAACATCTAAATCAATTTCACAGAGCAGCTTTTTAATGGCTTCTGCGCCCATTGCTGCCTCAAACTCGTCACCGTACTTTTCCCGGCAAGCAAGATATTCCTTCTCTGACAGCAGCTGCTTTTTAAACAAATCGGTATTCCCCGGATCCAGCACGATATATTTTGTAAAGTAGAGGACTTCTTCCAGTCTCTTCTGTGAGATTTCCAGCATCTGTCCAATTCTGGACGGTGTGCCCTTAAAGTACCAGATATGGGAAACCGGTGCTGCCAGTTCAATATGACCCATTCGTTCCCGACGTACTTTTGCCCGTGTCACCTCTACACCGCAGCGGTCACAGATTTTCCCCTTAAAGCGAATTTTTTTAAACTTTCCGCAGTGACATTCCCAGTCCTTTGTCGGTCCGAAAATCCGTTCGCAGAACAAGCCATCCCGTTCCGGCTTCTGCGTCCGGTAATTGATGGTTTCCGGTCGTGTGACTGCACCGTAAGACCATTCCCGAATCCGTTCCGGTGAAGCAAGTCCAATTTTTATGGATTCAAATGTATTAAATTCCAAACCAGTACCCTCCTGCATTGTTTCACGAGATTTTCATACATGGTAATACGTTAAATTTCGTCATCGTCAAACGGATCATAATCATCTGTATCTGACATATCATCGCTCAGATAATCATCCTCATCATCGTCAAACGGTACACGATCCGCTTGCAAATCCGCATCATCCGGCTCTTTTTCATCTTCATATCCCATTCCGGCATCATCTAAATCCTTCTGGGCACCATCATAACTGCCAACATCCATTGCATCATCTTCATCTGCAAAGGAAACCGGCTGCGGCGTTGCATCATCCTCATCAAAGTTAGAACGCAAATCAATTTCATTCTGCTCTGCATCCAGCACCTTAACATCCAGACCCAATGACTGTAATTCCTTAATCAACACCTTAAAGGATTCCGGAATGCCCGGCTTTGGTACATTCTGTCCCTTTACGATGGCCTCATAGGTATTGACACGTCCAACAGTATCGTCTGACTTGACTGTCAGAATTTCCTGCAAGGTATATGCTGCACCGTAAGCCTCCAGTGCCCATACTTCCATCTCACCGAAACGCTGACCGCCGAACTGTGCCTTACCGCCAAGTGGCTGCTGCGTAACCAAAGAGTACGGACCAACGGAACGAGCATGAATCTTTTCGTCTACCAGATGGTGCAGCTTCAAGTAATGCATATAACCAACGGTAACGCGGTTATCAAACTTTTCACCGGTTCTGCCGTCATACAAGGTAAACTTACCGTCTTCGCTCATTTCCAGAGCCTTTGGATTGATCACCTTATCCATTGGCTTGAGTTCAAACGGATCATTCCGATGCGGTGCATTCTGGATATTGGCTTCCCGGAAGCAAGCACGGATATCATCTTCATGTGCACCGTCAAATACAGGTGTCATAATATGCCAGCCAAGTGCTTTGGCTGCCATACCGAGATGTACTTCCAGTACCTGCCCGATATTCATACGAGATGGTACACCCAACGGATTCAGCACGATATCCAGCGGTGTGCCATCCGGCAGGAACGGCATATCCTCTTCTGGCAAAATACGAGAAACGACACCCTTATTGCCGTGACGACCTGCCATCTTATCGCCGACAGAAATCTTCCGTTTCTGTGCAATATAGCAGCGAACCAATTTATTCACACCAGCGGACAGCTCTTCACAGTTTTCTCTGGTGAATACCTTTACATCAATGATAATACCTGCTTCACCATGCGGCACCTTCAGAGAATTGTCTCTCACTTCTCTTGCCTTTTCGCCAAAGATCGCACGCAGCAGCCGTTCCTCTGCGGTCAGCTCCGTTTCACCCTTCGGCGTCACCTTGCCGACCAAAATATCACCAGCATGTACCTCTGCACCAATCCGGATAATACCGTTTTCGTCCAGATCCTTCAAGGCATCGTCGCCGACATTCGGAATATCACGGGTGATTTCTTCCGGACCCAGCTTGGTATCTCTACATTCAATTTCATATTCTTCAATGTGAACGGAGGTAAAGACATCCTCCCGTACCAGACGCTCATTCAACAGAACGGCATCCTCATAGTTATAGCCTTCCCATGTCATAAAGCCAATCAAAGCATTTTTACCAAGGGAAATTTCACCATCCGCAGTAGACGGACCATCCGCCAGCACCTGTCCCTTTGTAACATGCTCACCAACATCCACAATCGGACGCTGATTGATACAGGTACCCTGGTTAGAACGCTTGAATTTCTCCAGCTTAAAGGTCAGCTCCTTATGGGTTGCATCGGAGAGCAGTGTAATCAAATCCGCAGAAACAGAAGTAATCACACCATCGCACGGTGCCAGTATACAAACACCGGAGTCCACTGCCGCCTTATATTCCATACCAGTACCAACAAACGGACGCTCTGTTTTCAGAAGCGGCACTGCCTGCCGCTGCATGTTAGAACCCATCAGAGCACGGTTTGCATCATCGTTTTCCAAGAACGGAATCATAGAAGTCGCAACCGAAACTACCATCTTCGGAGAAACATCCATAAAGTCAATCCGTTCCTGTTCGACTTCCAGAATCTGTTCCCGATAACGGGCAGCAACCTTGCTGTTTGCAAAGTGACCATCTTCTGTCAGCGGTTCATTCGCCTGTGCAACAATGTAGTTATCTTCCATATCGGCAGTCATATAGACAACCTCATCCGTTACCACACCAGTTGCCTTGTCCACACGGCGGTACGGTGCTTCAATAAAGCCATATTCATTGATTCTTGCAAAGGTTGCCAAATAGGAAATCAAACCAATGTTCGGACCTTCCGGCGTTTCAATCGGACACATTCTGCCATAGTGACTATAGTGTACGTCACGCACCTCAAATCCGGCTCTGTCACGAGACAGACCGCCCGGACCCAATGCAGACAAACGCCGCTTGTGCGTCAGCTCTGCCAACGGATTATTCTGATCCATGAACTGAGATAACGGAGAAGAACCAAAGAATTCTTTAATTGCAGCCGTAATCGGACGGATATTTACCAGACTCTGTGGCGTGATCACATCCATATCCTGTGCCTGCACGTTCATGCGTTCCCGAATAACCCGCTCCATTCTAGTAAAACCAATTCGGAACTGGTTTTGCAGCAGTTCGCCGACAGAACGGATTCTCCGGTTGCCCAAATGGTCGATGTCGTCTACTGTGCCGACACCTTCACAGAGGTTCAGGAAATAGCTGATCGTTGCATAGATATCATCCAGAATAATGTGCTTCGGTACAAGTTCATCCAATCGTTTCTTCACCTGTTCCTCCACCTCTTCCGGTGTGGAGGCACTCTCCAGAATCTCCCGCAGCACGGCAAACGAAACCTTTTCATTGATCTCGTACTTATGGATATCAAACTGTACATATGGCTGCAAGTCCACCATGCCGTTGCCGATGACCTTCACTTCCCGCTCTACAAAGCGGATGGCATTTTCCCCATTTTCGGTCACATAGTATTCCTTGCATTCAACCGTCAAAAAGGCTTCCTTAATACCAGCCTCCTGGATCTGTTCTGCCTGCTTATATGTCAACGTTGTACCAGCATCAAAGAGCAGTTCGCCTGTCATTTCGTTGATGACCGGACGAGAAAGCGTATGTCCAGCCAGACGGCTGGCAATGCCAAGTTTTTTATTATATTTATACCGACCGAACCGGCACAAATCGTACCGCTTTGCATCAAAGAA
Source organism: uncultured Oscillospiraceae bacterium (assembly GCA_958448395.1). Lineage (GTDB taxonomy): Bacteria > Bacillota > Clostridia > Oscillospirales > Ruminococcaceae > Ruminococcus_C. The sequence goes on from CAUDDP010000004.1 coordinate 51,257, forward strand.
CAGCATGTTCAGGTGGTTCAGGGAACTTTCCACCGTAGGCGGTTCACCCGGACGCAGCTTCTTATAGACATCCAGCAACGCATCTTCTGTGTTCTTGGTGGCATCCTTTTGCAGAATCGTCTGCCGCAGCCGTTCATCATCGCCAAACTTCTCATAGATTTCCTCATCCGAACCGATACCGAGGGCACGGATAAAGGTTGTCAATGCAATTTTCCGGTTCTTATCAATCCGCACATAGACAACATCGTTGGAATCCATCTCATATTCCAGCCATGCACCACGGTTCGGAATGACGGTGGTCTTAAACAGGTCCTTACCGGTGCGGTCTTTTTCAGAGGCATAGTATACACCCGGTGAACGAACCAGCTGGGAGACAATGACACGCTCCGCACCATTGATGACAAATGTACCGCTGTCCGTCATCAGCGGAAAGTCACCCATAAAGATTTCACTTTCCTTGACCTCGCCGGTTTCCTTATTCCAGAGGGTCGCCGTGACACGCAGGGCAGCAGCATAGGTTGCATCCTGCTCCTTGCACTCTGCGATGGTATACTTCGGCTTGTCGTCAATCCGGTAATCCACGAAGTTCAGAACCAGATTGCCGTTGTAGTCGGTGATAGAAGAAACGTCACGGAAGACCTCTTTCAGCCCTTCTTCCCGAAACCAGCGGTACGAATTTTTTTGCACCTCAATCAGATTCGGCATTTCCAGCACTTCGTTGATTTTTCCGAAGTTCATTCTGACATTTTTTCCACACTGCTTTGGCGTTACATTCACCATAGGCGAAAAAACCTCCTTCGTTATAATCGAAAAAAATTAGCACCTGCAAGCAGAAAAGAAAAAAACATTTACATTTTTGCATTTTCTCTTGACAGGCGGGAAAGGATGTGGTATACTAATATATTTCACGCATGTCACCGTTGTGACACTACGATACATTTTATTATTATAAAATAAAGAAAAAAATTTGTCAAGTGCCCATTCCTAAAATTTACATATTTTTTAAAATATAATCTACTTTTCGTCATATATGAAAATTTGCTTTCCCGTTTCACTGCATTCATTTTTGAACCTTTCTACTGTACCGAAACAAAATATTGTATTTTACGTCACGCAAATCAATTTTTGTATTTTTCCTTACAGATAACGGTCTCACTTCCGCCAAGCTGAATCAGCTTGACCATAGTCGCCTACGGCATGCAATCCACTCCATCATTTGAAAATGGATTTCCGTGATTTTACGTTTTATTGTATTTACTTTTCGGCAGTCACATGGTATACTGAAAAAGAAACAAAAAACAGGAGGAACAAACTGTGTTTGCAAAAATCAAAAGTCTGGGACTGTTCGGCTTAAATGCCTTTCCAGTCGATGTGGAAGTCGATATCAGTAAAGGCATCCCGCATTTTGATATTGTTGGGCTGCCAGATGTTGCTGTCAAGGAAAGCCGGGAACGAATCCGTGCTGCTCTGTATTCCATTGCAGTTACCTTACCGCCAAAGCATATTGTTGTCAATCTGGCTCCAGCCGACGTGAAAAAAAGCGGCACCATGCATGACCTTGCCATTCTTGTCGGCATTCTCAAAAGCATGGGACACCTCTCTGTTTCCATGAACGGAAAATTTTTTATTGGAGAGGTCTCCCTGAGCGGAGAAGTCCGCAGCGTCAACGGTGTTTTGCCGATGACCATTCTTGCCCGAAATTTAGGCGTAGAGGAACTGTATGTCCCAGCTGACAATGCAGCAGAAGCTGCCACAATTCAGGATGTCAAGGTCTTTGGTATCCATAACATCGGCGAACTGCTTGACCATTTGGAGGGGGATATTCCCCTTATCCCTGCACAACCAGCAGACTTTGCCACAAATGACCACATAGATGATCTGCTGGACTTTTCCGATGTCAAAGGTCAGCAGCATGTCAAACGGGCATTAGAAATTGTCGCCGCCGGCGGACATAATGTCCTGATGGTTGGCCCGCCCGGTAGCGGTAAGAGTATGCTTGCCAAACGGCTGCCGTATATTTTGCCGGAAATGACCATGGAAGAATCCATTGAAACCACCAATATTTACTCGATTTCCGGTCTGCTCGACCCGAAAAAACCGTTGATTACACAACGTCCGTTCCGAGCACCGCATCACACGATTTCCGGTGTCGGCTTAGTGGGCGGCGGCAGCATTCCCCACCCCGGAGAAATCTCCCTTGCCCACAACGGACTGCTCTTTTTAGATGAACTGGCAGAATTTGACCGCCATACACTGGATATTATGCGGCAGCCGCTGGAAGACCATATGGTCACCATTACCCGTGCAGCCGGCACAATTTCCTATCCATGCCGTTTTATGCTGGTTGGAGCAATGAACCCCTGCCCCTGCGGTTATTTCGGACATCCAAAACGACGTTGTGCCTGTTCCCCACAGGCGGTACAGCGTTACCGCTCCCGTATTTCCGGACCACTTCTGGAACGCTTTGACCTACAAGTAGAAGTGGATCCTGTTTCCTACGAAGATTTAGCAGCCACAGAAAAAGCAGAATCCTCCGCTGACATCCGCAAACGGGTACAGGCAGCCAGAGAGATCCAGAAGGCACGATTTGCCGGTACTTCGATTTTCTGCAATGCACAGATTCCAGCCGGAAAGTTGCAGCAGTACTGTCCCATGGAAACTGCGGCAGAAAAATTGATACAGGATGCCTTTGACCGTCTGGGACTCAGTGCCCGTTCCTATGACAGACTACTGAAAGTCAGCCGGACGATCGCCGACCTTGCCGGCAGCGAATGCATTTTGCGGCGGCATATGGCAGCAGCAATTCAGTATTGCAGTTTAAGCTGGAAATACCTGCCGCCAATTTGACAAACCATCTGCTGAAAAAAGAAAGATTCCCTGCAACATTAGAAAGGAGTTCCCATGAAAGCTGTCTTACAGGCAGTTGCCCGTTACTGGAAAAAGCTAGACAAATCGCTGCTGTTCGCCGCCTTGCTCTGCTCTATTTTCAGTGTGCTGCTGCTTTATTCCATTTATGCCAATCATGCCTTGGCAGAAATTGATGATGATGACTATATTGTTCAGTTGATTGCTGTTGGCATCGGTACCCTCTCCGTTTTGATTTTGGCAGCAATTGACTACCATAAAATCGCTCGGTTCTGGTTTATCTATGCACCCATTGCATTGATATTGGTGCTGTTAACATTTACTTCCCTTGGTTATCAGCGTTCCGGAGCAGATGACCAGGCATGGCTGCAAATCGGCAGCATTACCCTACAGCCAGCAGAAATCCTCAAACTTGCCTTTATTTTGACCTTTTCCCTGCACCTCGCAAAAGACGAAGAGAACATGAACCGCCCATTCCATATGCTGCTTCTGATCCTGCATGGATGTCTTCCAATGGGATTGGTTGTCTTACAGGGTGACTATGGCACTGCCATTGTATTTGCATTTATTTTTGCAGCGATGATTATAATTGCACGCATTTCGTGGAAATATATTCTTGCCGGTATGATTGCAGTTCCAACGATTCTGATTCTGGCATGGAACTTTGTCCTCGGCAGCACGCACAAAAACAGAATCTTAGTACTCCTGCATCCCGGCACAGATCCAGAGGGGTTAGAGTATCAACAAGACTTGAGTCTAACAGCACTTGCCTCCGGCAAGCTATTTGGCATTGGCTTATTCGATGCAGAAGACTATGTTTCGGTACCAGAAATGCATAACGACTTCATCTTTGCCTACATCGGTGAAACGCTTGGCTTTGTCGGTGCAATGGCAATTGTACTGGTTATGGTCTTCCTCTGCCTGCGAACACTGACAAATGGTCTGCGTGCCAACGATCGACAAGGCCTATTTCTCTGCATTGGCGTATCCTCTATGATTTTCACGCATTGCTTTATGAATATTGGCATGGTACTGAAAGTAATGCCGGTAATCGGTATTCCGCTGCCATTTCTAAGTGCCGGTGGCACATCTACCCTGAGTATGTATATCGCCCTTGGATTGGTGATCAGTGTACGCACACACAATGAGCGAAAATATAATGTATTCTATGACTATAAAAGCCCTTCCATTTCAGAACGACGATGGAAGGCATAACTGCAATGGATAGAGGATGCTCTATGCACACAGCCGCTTTGTACAAAAATACATGATCATACACAGTGTTGCTCAAATGGTTGTAAAATGGTGGAAAACGCATTGACAAAAAAATCACATTATGATAAAATAGCAGTGAGATGGTATCATTTTTATGCCATTTCACCGATAAAAACACAGAAAGATAAAAAAAGAAAGTGGGAATTGGAATATCATGAAAAAATGCATTTCTTACTATGTGGCTGCTCTTGTCGGAAAAGCCATGATTCACGGAATGCATCTGATGAAGCGAAATGCAACAAATCTGCCGGGCGAAGTCTCGCTAAAGCTCTGTCCGCACCTGCTCTCGCAATTTCAGATGCCCAAAAATGTAATTGTTGTCACCGGTACAAATGGAAAGACCACCGTTACCAACCTCATTGGCAATGCCTTGAAAAAAAGAGGCGACGCACTCATTACGAACCCATTCGGCGGAAATGTCGATACAGGAATTGCCTCGCTGCTGCTTGCAAATTCCAATTTGGATGGTACACTGCATGCAGACACGCTGTTACTGGAAATGGACGAACGCAGTGCAGAACGCATTTTGCCATATATACAGCCGGATTACCTCATTTGTACCAACTTGCAGCGAGATTCCATGAAGCGAAATGCACATGTGGAATTTATTTTTGATTTTCTCAATCGGAATATTCCCAAGAAAACGACGCTGATTTCCAATGCAGACGACCTCATCAGCAGCACACTCGCACCAAATAATCCGCATATTTATTTCGGGGTGACCCTACTTCCAGGTGAAATACCAACCAATGACAGTTTGGTCTGTGACATTATAAATTGCCCGAAATGCGGCACACGGCTGCAATTTCAGTTCCGGCACTATAACCATATCGGTCACGCAGTCTGCCCAAAGTGTGGATTCTGCAATGCAAAAGCAGACTATCAGGTAACAGCGGTAGAAGACAACAAGGCAATCGTTCTGCATGATGAAAAAGAAGAGCATTATCCCATTCCGAATGGCAGAATTACAGATATTTACAACACAGCCGCAGTGATTGCCTTTTTGCGTACCTACGGTCTTTCTGAACAAAAAACAGCTGCCTGTATGCAAAATACTAAAATTGTAAAGTCCCGCTATGATACGCTCACCTCGCACAACAAGCCGGTTTATATCACATTGGCAAAGGGACAAAATCCCATTGCCTGCTCCGCTGCGTGCGATTTTGTACGAAAAGAATCCGGCAAAAAGGCGGTGATCCTGATTCTGGAAGACTTCTATGACCGCCGCCGTACCTCAGAAAATATCGCTTGGATTTATGAGACAGACTTTGAATTTCTCAAACAAGAAGATATTGTGCAAATTATCGTTGGTGGAAAACGTGCAGCAGACTATCTGGTTCGCCTGCTGATTGCTGGAATAGACCGCAGTCGGATTGTCTGCTGTGCCAGCGAAACGGAAACAGTACAGCATTTACAATGGGACAAGTTTGATAAACTGATGATACTATATGACCTGTATAATACAGAATCGCTTACACAAATCAAACAGCAGCTACAAAAGGAGGCAGAAGCATGAACGACTGTATTATTGAGGCACTGTATCCGGAAGTATGCAACTTGTTTGGTGACACTGGAAACCTGCGGTATCTGCGGCAGTGTCTGCCGGATGCGAAAATCATAGACACGGCTCTGAATGACGAACCGTATTTTATCAAACATCCCGTATCCATGGTCTATATTGGACCCATGTCAGAACGCACACAATGTGCCTTGATTGCACGGCTTTCTCCCTATCGAGAACGCATTGCGGAATGCATCGCAAACGGCACGATTTTTCTGGCAACTGGCAATGCCATGGAGGTGTTCGGCAAACAAATCACGGACACGCAAACTGGTGTGACAAAATGCCTTGGATTATTGGATATCAAAACCACAAGAGATATGATGCATCGCTTTCACAGCTTGGTGCTGGGCACATACAACAAACTGCAAATAGTGGGCTTCCGTGCCCAGTTCACACGTTCCACGCTGGGTGAAACAGAAACACCGTTTTTGCAGGTCACAAAAGGCACTCCTATGTGTGAAGCTGCACGCATTGATGGCATTCAGAAAAATCACTTTTACGGCACCTATCTGCTTGGTCCGCTGCTCATTCTCAACCCTTATTTTACGAAGCAGCTGCTACAGCAAATGACAGGGGAAGATGTTCCACTTGCCTTTGAAGAAGAAGTCATTGCCGCCTATCATGCACGTCTGGCGGATTTTCAAGATAAACGGGTTGGCATTCATTAAATAAAAACAGAAAAACGAACAAATATGGAAAAGCCATATAATAAACAAAATGACCGGAAGGGATATTTCCCTCCGGTCATTCTCATATCAAAAAAATTTCAATACCACCAATACCATCAACAACAGTATCAACATCCCAAACAACATATTGCTAAACGATTTATTTAATTTTATTTTATCTACAATTTCTATTTCCTGTTTTGTATTATAGCAATATCGAATTTCTACAAAATCTCCCACTTGTATCTTTCGTTTCCGTTTTTCTATCATAGCATCCTGTACATACTCCATCGCATTCACATGAAATGACACTGTACACCGAGTTGCCGTAAAAACATATTTATAGAAGTCATCCCCATGACATTCATGGTCATATACTTCGTCTTTAATAGAAACAATTTTGGCTTCTACCGGTATCGCCTGCTCCCATCGCTTCTTGTTTATAAAATAAGATTTTATAATTATATAATAATAATATACAAACAAAATTATTATTATAATCGCAAATATAATTTTCCCCATGTGTTATTCTCCCCATGTAAATCCACAAAGTTACCCTATTTTTTCTGCTTTCCCTCTACAATATCTTTCTGCAAAATCGAACCAATCACAGAACCAAACAGGCAACGACAGTCAAACAAAAATGAAATGCGTTCCACATATTCCCCATCAAGCTCCGCCTTCTTCTCTATCGTCAGCGTATCCCGTCCGTTCATTTGTGCCCATCCGAACAGCCCCGGTTTTACCTGATCTGCACCATTTTGCTGCCGTAATTGCAGCAAGTCCGCCTGATTGTACAATGCCGGTCTTGGTCCTACAAACGACATATCCCCTCGCAGAATATTTACCAACTGTGGTAGTTCGTCCAAACTGGTTTTCCGCAAAAGCTTCCCAATTGCTGTAATGTACTGCTCTGGATTTTCCAGCTCATTCGTAGGAATATTCGCCGGCGTATCCATCCGCATACTGCGGAATTTGTACATTTGAAATGTAACTTCTTTGCCATTTGTACGCCTGCCAGCACGCTTCTGAGAGAAAATAATCGTACCCGGATCGGAACAGTAAATCAAAATGGCAATGAACAGCATCGGCAAAGCAGCCAGACACAACCCCAAAACGCTGACTACAATGTCCAATCCCCGCTTTATGTACTTCTGATAGAACATATTGCATACACCCTTCCCTATTTCATCGTAGCTTCCTGCACGGACTTCTCTACTGCCTGTTCCCCGTTTTCTCCCTCTTCATGATGAAAATCTGGTACAATTTCCTTCAACAGCCGCATGGTCTCCTCTCGGTCATTCCGCAGAGAAGCATCTTTCAGCTGATGCAGCAACGAAATAAAATCCGTATCATCAAACGCAATTTGCTGTCCGATAAAAATCTGGCTGTTTTCCGTCTCCTGCAAAGTCTTCTGCTGCCGGTTTTCCTGCTCCGTCAGCAGTTCTTCCTGCATTCGTTCCCCCGGACGAGGACCGATAAATCGTATTTTTACATCCCGATATGGTACTTTTCCATAGGCAGAAATCAAGTTCTCCGCCAACGTCAAAATTCGCACTGGTGCCCCCATATCCAGCACAAAAATCTCGCCGCCCTTTGCCATGGCACTGGCATGTAAAACCAGTGAAACCGCTTCTGGAATCGTCATAAAATAACGAATCATATCCGGATGCGTCACAGTTACCGGCTTTCCACTTTCAATCTGCTTCCGAAACAGTGGGATTACAGAGCCATTTGAACCAAGCACATTGCCAAACCGTGTTGTGATAAACTCCGTTTGTGTGGGTCGTTGCGACATATACTGTATAATCATCTCACAGCAGCGTTTTGTCGCTCCCATGATATTGACCGGATGCACCGCCTTGTCTGTGGAAATCATAATAAACTTTTCACAGCGAAAACTATCTGCTAATGTAGCCAGATAAAATGTTCCCACCACATTGTTCTTAACTGCTTCCTCTGGACAGTTCTCCATCAACGGTACGTGTTTATGGGCTGCGGCATGAAATACAATCTGCGGATGATATTTTTCAAATAGCAGAAGCAGTTTCGAGTAGTCTCTGACAGAGGCAATCTCCACGGAAAGCGGAATTTTACGATTATATTCAATATACAATTCCTGCTGAATATCATAGACATTGTTTTCATAGATATCCACAATAATAATCTGCTTTGGATGATAAGTCATAATCTGCCTTACAATTTCCGAGCCAATGGAACCGCCGCCGCCCGTCACCATGCAGACCTTTCCCTTTAGAAAATTCGCCACCTTTTCCCGATCAAATTTCACTGGTTCTCTGCCGAGCAAATCTTCAATCCGCACATCCTGAATCTGCGGAATAATATCCTTCTGGAAAAACAACTGACTGAGATGCGGCATAATTTTCACTGGCAATCTGGTATGGGCACAAATGTCCAGAATCTGTCTGCGATTTTCCTCGTCACAGGACGGAATGGCAAACATAATCATGTCGATTTTCATCTTTTCGCACAGAGTACCAATATCCTCCGTTGTCCCGGCAACCCGTACGCCCTTCACATTTGCATTTTTCTTTAGCGGATCATCATCCACAATACAAATCGGGTCATAGGGGATCGGCGGCGTTTTTGCCGGATCTGCACAAGAACGCTGAATTTCATTTAAAATCAACTCACATCCGCTGCCCGCTCCTACAATCAACAGCCGTTTTCGGGATTCTACCCGTCCAGCATCCGTTAAGATCAAAAATGTATGCCGGAAAATCAATCGAAATACCACAATGCCGCTCCATGCCAAAACCGCATTTAAAAGCAAAAAGGAAATGGGCACTTCTAATCGCAGCAGCAATACAACAATACTGCTCAGCAGCTGTCCAACAATCACACCAACCGAACAGGCGATATAATCCCGCATATTAAAATATCGCCAGAACACATCATATGCACTGCTAATTTTTAATGTTAAAAATGTGAAAAAAATATTCAATACCATATAAGGAAATAGCCCGGAAATATGAATTACAGACTTTCCCAGTATGAAAAAGAAAAAAGAAGTCAAAGCAATACACAAAAAAAGAATGCCGACATCTGCCGCCATTAAAATCAGTTTTCGAGCAGAATATTTCTTCAATTCTATCACCTCATTCTGCTGCATCCTCCACATATTTTCGGCTATCTCTCATTCCAAGACATCCTTGCTCGATTTTCATTTATTGTACCATATTCTTTGCACAATGTCAAGAAATAGCGAGGAAAATCAAAAAAATACAGGAAAAATCGGTATAAGATTTCCTCTCATGCCATGCTCTCCATAAGGGCTGGAAAAACAAACAAACCACAAAGTGAAAAGTTGGAAAGGTTATCGACACGCAAATCAATTTTCAAATGATGGATTGGATTGCTCCGCCGAACGGCGATTGCGGTCAAGCTGGCTCAGCTTGGCGGAGGGGTGCAGGGGACAAGCTGTCCCCTGCGAAACGCTGCAATTAGAGTTTTGGTAGCGGAATGAGGAACAAGCTGCCGCTGTCCGCCCTCTAAAATAACAAAACGATGCAGAATGTAAAAATTTAGAGTGATTTGGCTGCAAATTTGGACACAGAAACAGGGCGGACAGCGGACACAGGCAGAGAGCGAAGTGAATCTGCCGGCGGAGGTGAGATCGTTATCGGTGAGGGAAAATAAAAAAAATGGATTTCTGAGAGTTATCGAAGAAATGATTGCTTTTTGCAATGCGATATGATATAATAAATGAGATAATGGGTAAATTTTCCCCTTGTGCAGTTTCTATAAATTATTCATGCAGTATAGTTTCAAGAGGAAACGGAGGAACAACAATGGATACACAAACCACACTTTGGTATCGCAGCCCGGCAGTTGATTTTGATCATGCCCTGCCGGTCGGAAACGGCAGAATTGGTGGCATGCTGTTTGGCGATCCAGAACAGGAAGTCATTCAGCTCAATGAGGATTCCATCTGGTCAGGCGGAAAACGGGAACGCAATAACCCGGATGCCTATGAGGGATTACAGGAAATCCGAAAGCTGCTCTTAGAAGAACAAATCAGCAAAGCAGAAAAGATTGCCTTTCAGAAAATGCAAGGGGTCACACCCAATGCACGGCACTATATGCCACTTGGTAATCTGCAAATTCATCAAAAACTACAGGGCAAAGCCCGGCAATATCGCCGCAGCTTAGACTTGGAGCAAGCACTGGCAACCGTCCAGTTCACTGTTAATGAGGTCACATATATTCGAGAATTATTCGTATCCTATCCGGATCAAATCATGGTACTGCATATTGCCGCAGACCAAAAGGGCTGCATCTCCCTTTCTGTCGGCATAGACGGCAGAGAAGACGACTACGATGACTGTCGGCCATGTGCCCCCAATACCATCCTCTATACCGGTGGTACTGGCGGCAAAAACGGAATTGGATTTGCTGCTGCACTGACCGGAAAACAAAATGGCGGAACCATGCGAACACTTGGCGGTCAGCTGGTGATCGAACAGGCAGACGAAGTCACATTGCTGCTTTCTGTGGCAACCAGCTTCTACCATGGAGAAGATTATACCGAAGCCGCACGGATGGATGTTGCCTATGCACAGGACTGTACCTATGAGAAGCTGCTCTATCGCCATTTGAGTGACTATCAAAAGCTGTTTCGCCGGGTGCGGCTCACCCTGCCGGATAACAGCGAAGGAAACAGTACGCTGCCCACAGATGAACGCTTACAGCGGCTGCGTGGCGATGAAGGCGACCATAAGGAATGCAAGCTGCAAATTCATGATGGACATCTGGCTGTCTTATATTTCAACTATGGCAGATATCTGATGATTGCCGGCAGCCGCCCCGGTTCCCAACCAATGAATATGCAGGGAATCTGGAATCAGGATATGCATCCGGCATGGGGAAGTCGCTATACCATCAATGTCAACACACAGATGAACTACTGGCCAGCAGAGGTCTGCAACCTGTCAGAATGTCATCTGCCGCTGTTCGATTTGCTCTCCAGAATGCAGGAATCTGGACGAAAAACAGCAAAAGAAATGTATCGCTGTCGTGGTTTTGTCTGCCATCACAGCACCGATCTGTGGGGAGATACCGCACCACAGGATTTATGTATGCCTGCAACCATCTGGCCAATGGGGGCAGCATGGCTCTGCCTGCATATCTTTGAACACTATGCTTTCACACAAGATCGGGACTTTTTGTCCGCCCATTACGACTTAATGCGGGATGCTGCCCTGTTCTTTGTGGATTATCTGATAAAAAATAAAAACGGAGAACTTGTCACCGCACCTTCCGTCTCTCCGGAAAATACGTATCGTACCACAAACGGAGAAACCGGCAGCCTTTGTATCGGTCCAACTATGGATATGGAAATCATCACAGTGCTGTTCCAGAACGTCATAGAAAGCAGCCGGATTTTACAGCGGGATACTGCATTTGCACAGACACTCTCCGATTTGCTCCAACACCTGCCCAAAATTAAAATCGGACGCTACGGACAAATTCAAGAGTGGACAGAAGATTATGAAGAAGTGGACATCGGTCACCGCCATATTTCTCATCTGTTTGGACTGTATCCAGCACATTTGATTGATCCGTACCAGACACCGCAGCTCAGCAAGGCAGCTCGTGCGACTTTAATTCGCCGCTTGATTCATGGCGACCATCACACCGGCTGGAGTCGTGCATGGATTATGAACATGTGGGCACGACTGCTGGACGGCAGAATGGCATATGAAAACTTACAGCAGCTGCTAACATGGTCCACCAACCCCAACTTGCTGGATTCCCATCCGCCGTTCCAGATTGACGGCAACTTCGGTGGTCTGTCTGCGATTGCAGAATGCCTGCTGCAAAGCCATGCGAATGCATTGAACTTACTGCCAGCCTTACCGGCAGAATGGACGGAAGGCAGTGTAAGCGGTCTGCGGGCAAGAGGTGGCTTTGAAGTGAGTATGCAGTGGGCAAACGGCAATCTGCAAACTGCCTCTATTCTCTCTCTCAGTGGCAATGTCTGCCGCTTGCGGTGCAATGCCATCGCCAGTGTCACTTGTGAGCAAAAGCCAGTGGATGCCATCATGGACGGAGAGATCATTCAATTTGAAACCATCAAAGGGCATACGTATACCGTACGCACATAATTTATGTGATACCTTCCATGCTGCAAGAAGAAAACCAAAGGAGGAATCTGCATGAAACGAACAGGGGCAATCTTTTTCAGCCTGCTCTGCTTTTTCTCCATGACAGGCTGCCAGAAAATACCGCAATACGCAGAGATACAGCCCTCGCCCGCTGTTTCGTCAGAGATAACCGCAGAAACAACAGCACCCACTACTGTCACAGTGACTGCTCCTACTACAACAATCAAAGGCCCCTCCTATGCACAGGAAACCATACAATCCCCCGTTAGCATGGAAATGCCAGCAGAGATACGAGTACAGGCAGAGGACTGCCGGCTTTCTGAGGTCTTCACAGTGGAAAATGAACGCAGCGGCTACACCGGCAACGGCTATGTGACCGGACTTTCCGGCAATCTGCAAAATACCCTTGTATTTACTGTTTCTGTGCCGTCTTCCCAGCACTATGACATCTCTGTGATCATGGCAGCAGACAACGATGCTGCCTGTTTGATGACGGTAGAGGGCACACCTTATGACACCCTTTCCATTCCAGGTACCGGAAAATTTGTACAGGCAACAGTACAAAATATCTATTTAGAAGCGGGAACACGCACAGTCACTATCCAGCAAACGGGCGGAGACGGTCTCATTGATTGTATTTTATTGCAAAATGCAGAAACCCCTGATACACCGACGATCGCTGGTACACTCAGTGATGGCAATGCCACGGAAGAAACCAAACAGCTTATGCAGTTTTTAACAGAACAGTATGGGAAGAAAATGCTTTCCGGTCAATATGCTTCCAGTGCTGAAAACACAGAACTCACACAAATCTACCAGATTACCGGACAACTCCCCGTCATTCGCTTTGCAGATTTATACGGATACTCCGGAAACGGCGGTTCTCCAACAGAAGCAGATGCGATTGCCTCCAGTCTGGACTGGGCAGAACAAGGTGGTATTGTGGGCTTGATGTGGCACTGGAATGCACCCATGGGAACCGCATCTGTCTACAGTGAAGAAACCGATTTTTCCCTTGCCAATGCAGTCACCACGGCTGACATTGCACACTGCAACCGGTACGAATTGCAGCAGCTGCGAAATGATGGTACCATTTCCGCAGAATGTATCGCATTGATAGAAGATATTGATGCTGCTGCAGAAGCACTAAAAACATTACAGGAAGCCGGCGTACCGGTTCTATGGCGACCACTTCAGGAGGCAAGCAACGGTTGGTTTTGGTGGGGGGCTTCCGGCAGGGAAGCCTATCAATGGCTGTGGAACCTCATGTACACCCGTATGGTGGAATATCACCAACTGCACAACCTAATTTGGATTTGGAACGGACAGAGTGCAGAGTATCTAGTACCAGAAACACAATATGATATTGCCGCAGCTGACATTTATTTAGACGCAGGTGCAGACTACAGCAGTCGCTATGAACAATTTTTTGCCCTACAGGAACTGGTGGGGAATAAGCTGGTCGCTCTGAGCGAATGCAGTACCATTCCAAATTTAACAGATGTATTACGGGATCAGGCAGTCTGGTCATTCTTTGGGTTGTGGTACGGCGAATACCTAATGGATGAGACCACCGGATACACGACACGAGAACAGATGATTACAGCATACAATTCCGATTTGGTGATGACGTTGGCAGAATATCAAGCATGGTACGCACCGAAACAGACGACAGAAACAGAACCGGCATCAACAACAAATCCATAAGCAATTATAAAAAGAGAAAAACCGTCTGTGCACGTTGTTGATGCACAAACGGTTTTTCTTATACAGAAATCCATTTTTGTATTTTCTCTCACGGATACCGATCTCAACTCCGCCGGCAGAATCGCTTCGCTCTCCGCCAAGCTGAGCCAGCTTGACCGCAGTTGCCATTCGGCAGATAAAACTCTCTCATCGAACTCACTTTTTCTTACAACATATGCCGCAATAATCGTAGGTATGTCTTCCACTTCGCCGGTCGCTTCGACTCTGGCAAAGGAGAAATACCGCAGGGCGTACACTGCATTGCCCACGCTGCATCTTCCGGAAACACGGCTCGGTCAGCTGCTTCTGCATGATAGCAAAGCATCTCTGCTGCCGCCTGCGAGCTTGGCAAAGCGATACCGAAAAATGCTTTTGCCAACTGCAACGCTCGTTCCTGTCCACGTTGAAACATAAAATCCTGTGTCACAACCTCTGGCAGATGCTCTGCGGTTGGCAGCAGCAACCCCATATAATAGGGATCTGCATTCCAGTCACATCCCCTTCGCATCATCCGAAACGGATCATCAAAATAAGCATTGGCTGCAATGGCAATGCTACAGCGTACCGCAAGTGGTGCATGCTCCGCTGCAATCGCCGGATAGAGCCGCCCATAGTGCTGAAAAACTGCATTGGCTGCTGGCAACCACATGCCTTTTAAACCAAGACAACATGGGTTTTCCACGTCTGCAATCCGGTTATCTCCAATCTGCAAAAATCGCTTTGCAGGAATCCCCATCCGTTTCAGATACCGATAAATGCCGCCATTTGCTTTGCTGAATCCCAGTTCAGACGAAAGCAATAGGGTATCATAATCTCCTGCACCAATTTTTTTCAGCATCCTGACAATTTGCTCCAGTGGTAAATACATATCTGTCACAATGGCAATGTGCTTCCCTGCTTCCTTCGCTGCACAGTAAAGGGACATCCCACTCTCCCGAGGATAGCAGTACCGCCACTCCATTTCTAACTCCAACCCCATCCATTGCGTGATGACCGCATTGGATTCCCCCGTTTTCTGCTGTATCGCCTGATAAATTTCCTGCAAGGTCAATTCCCGTTTCCGATGTTTCCGCAGCTGGTTTTCTGTCTCACTTCGCAATGCTGCAAACCCTGTTCTGCCAAGTTCCTGCTCCATCTGACAAAACAAATCATCCGGCTGCAAAAATGGTCGTAACAGCAGTGTATCGAACAAATCAAACCCAATCCAATCATATGCCATCATAGCAATGCGAATGGTTTCACAAGAATTCATAGACAGCATCCTCCTCTAAAAAAGCACCCCTGTCAGGCGGCAGGGGTGCTTTTGTTACATTTCACTTCTGTTTTCCAGTGCCTTATAAAGCGTCACTTCATCTGCATATTCTACCACGCCGCCGACTGGCAAGCCAAACGCCAGACGGGAAACCATCATCTGCATGGGCTTGAGTAATCTTGCAAGATACATCGCAGTCGCATCGCCCTCTACCGTAGGGTTGGTTGCCATAATGACTTCCTTTACGGTACCGTCCTGTAAACGTGCCAGTAGCTCTCGAATTTTCAGCTGTTCCGGCATCACACCCGTGAGTGGGGAAATCAAACCATGCAACACATGGTACACACCATGATATTCATTTGTTCGCTCAAACGCAGCAACGTCCTTCGGTGCCTCCACCACACAAACAATAGAATGATCTCTGCTATCATCTCCACAAATCGGACAGACAGTCTGATCGGTGAGATTTTGGCAGCAGGTACAATAATGAATCGCTTTCTTTGCGTGCAGCATTGCCTCTGCAAATGCCTGTACTTCTTCTTCCGGTCTGGAAATCAAATAATATGCGAGACGCTGTGCAGACTTCATGCCGATTCCCGGCAGTTTTGCAAACTGTTCTGCCAGCAGCACCAACGGCAATGCATTACTGTCTGCCATGAATTAAAACAGACCCGGCAGAGAAACACCGCCTGTAATTTTACTCATTTCGGTTTCTGTAGTGGTTTCTACCTGATTCACTGCCTCATTGATGGCACTGATCACCAGATCCTGCAACATTTCTACATCCTCTGGATCCACAACTTCCTTGTTAATCGTCAAAGATTTGACGGTCTTCTTACCAGTTACCACAACGGTAACCGCTCCGCCGCCAGAGGTTGCTGTAAAGTCTCTGCCTTCAATATCCTCCTGCAAAGTTGTAATTTCATCCTGCATCTTCTGTGCCTGACGAATCATTGCGTTCATATTCTGGGCACCGCCCACACTCTGTTTCGGTAATCTTGCTTTCATGATTGAAATCTCCTTCAAGAAACTTTTTAATAGTAATATTTTTATTCCACAGCAGTTTCAAGATTGCTGTCTTTCGCTTTTTGTAATAATGCCTGTACTGGTGATTGTTCTGTCTGTGCTGGTGTACTGCATTTTGCAAGAATTTTATATTCCTGCCCTAAAATTTGTTTGACCGTTTCGCCAAGCGAACGAGCATTATCATGATTTTTTAGAAGCGTCAAGAAAAATGCATTCTTTGCGACAATCAACAGGGTATTTCCACGAATATAGGCATCCGACTCTGCCAGACTACCGGAAACTGCTGGATTGACGCTGCGATAGGTCTCCAAAATGTCCGCCCACTGTGTCACCGGTCGAATCTCCTGTGATACTGGTGGTGTTTGTGTAGAAACTGGTGCCGTTATTTGTGGTGCAGAATCTGCCTGTTGTTGTGCCGATGATACTTTGGGCACAGTCTGTAACGGCTGCTGTGCGGCTTGTGTACTTGCAATCGGTACTGTTGCAGTTACCGGCATCGTCAGCCGAATCAATGCCAACTCCAGCTCTGTCCGCTTTCCAGGATTTCGCTGCATTCGTTCCCGACAATCCTGCAAAACAGAAATGGCTCGCAAAATCTGCTCCATGGTAACCGCATTGGTCATCTGCCGCAAATGAGGCAGTTCCTCCGGCAGGCAGCTCAGCAAGTCCTCTGGCACATTTCCGGCACGCAGCAGCATCATATTCCGCAGCTGCTCCGTCAGTTCTTCACAAAGCCTTGCCATGTCCTTAGAGCATTGATAAAGTGTGTCCACTTCCTGTAATGCAGCAGAAAGATTGTTCTGTAAAACACCTTCTAAAATCCGAAACAGCTGTTCCCGACCTGCCACACCGGCAGATGCCGCCACAGCTTCTGCTGTAATCGCACCGCCTGAAACAGCAGCACATTGATCTAACAGGGAAATCGCATCCCGCATTCCGCCGTCTGCACAGCGTGCGATCTGCATGTCTGCCCCCTCCGCAAGCGGAATTTGCTCTTTCTCCGCAATATAACGCAGCCGGGCTGCAATGTCCTCCAAACGAATCCGATGAAAAGCAAACCGCTGACAGCGAGACAAAATCGTTGCCGGCACTTTATGCATTTCTGTCGTTGCCAGAATAAACTTCACATACGCCGGCGGTTCTTCCATGACCTTCAGCAATGCCCCCCACGCACTGGGCGAAAGCATATGCACCTCATCAATAATGTAAATCTTATAGGCACAGCGTTCTGGTCGGTAAACCGTCCCTTCCCGCAAATCTCGAATATCTTCTACGCTGTTATTGGACGCCGCATCAATCTCCACCAAATCAGACAGTACCCCACGGTCGGCATCTTTACAGATGTCGCACTGTAAACAGGGATTGCCGTTGACCGTATGCGGACAGTTGACTGCTTTTGCCAGAATACGGGCACAGGTTGTTTTACCAGTTCCCCGTGAACCGGTAAAGAGATAGGCATGTGCCGTTTTTCCAGTTCGCACTTGATTCTGTAGGGTTTCAGTGATATGCGGCTGCGAAATAACATCGTCAAACGACATCGGACGCCATGTGCGATAAAGTGCTTTGTACATGGAATCCGCCTCCTTTTTCCTGTCGTTTTACAAAAAAATTCCGGAACATGGGTGTGCAGGTTGACTGCGGCACACAAAACGATCCGCTTAATGCTGCTCGGTCCCCCGCCTGACATGGTTCACGGTGCTTTGTTGCACAGGACCCGCACACCGATATTCCGGAATGGATCCGACAGCAGAGCATGCATTCTTTCACACACAACTCCGCCGTGACAAGTTTTATTATACCACAGGGCGAACAGAATTTCAAGTGTTTTTAAAAAAAATTTTTATTTTTTCCGAAACCTTTTTGCGGTGGCACGCAAATCCATTTTTGTATTTCTCCTCACGGATACCAGTCTCATCTCCGCCGGCAGATTCGCTTCGCTCTCTGCCTGTGTCCGCTGTCCGCCCTGTTTCGTTATCCAAATTTGCAGCCAAATCACTCTAAATTTCTGTATTCTGATATCGTTTTGTTA